>DASSRF010000287.1:0-4739 GCA_035701945.1 Caldimonas sp.
CGCGACGGTCGAGATCCGCGTCGTGACCATGAACTCGGCGCTCGGGAAGAAGACCGCGAGGAAGCGCTTGGCGACCATGTCGTAGAGCCTGGCCTCGACCTCCGAGAGGCTCTTGGGCGGCAGCAGCGTCGGGATGATCGCGAAGTGGTCCGACACCTTGGCGTTGTCGAAGACGCGCTTGGCCGGTCGGACGAAGCCTTCCCTGATCGCCGTCGCCGCGTGGACGGCGAGCGGGCGAAGCGGCCCGGGCAGGCTCTCCCTCGCGATCATCTCGACCGTCTTCCTCGCGACGGCGAGGTAGTCCTCGGGAAGCGCGCGGCTGTCGGTCCGCGGGTACGTCAGCACCTTGTGACGCTCGTAGAGCGCCTGCGCGATCGAGAGCGTCGTCCGCGCCGAGAAGCCGAAGCGCGAGTTCGCCTCGCGCTGCAGCGTCGTCAGGTCGTAGAGCAGCGGCGATGCCTGCGTGCTCGGCTTGGCCTCCTCGCTGACGCTCGCCGGCTGGCCCTGCACGGCCGCGGCGATCTCGAGCGCCGCCGCCTCGCTCCAGAGGCGGTCGGCGCGCTGCTCGGCGTCGTCGGGATTCTTCTTCCACGTCGGGTCGAACCACTTGCCCTCGTATTCGCCGGCGCTCACCGCGAACGTCGCGCGCAGCTCCCAGTAGTCGCGCGCGACGTGCCTTCGGATCTGCTCCTCGCGCTCGACCATGATCGACAGCGTCGGCGTCTGCACCCGGCCGACGGTCGTCAGGAAGAAGCCGCCGTCGCGCGAGTTGAACGCGGTCATCGCCCGCGTGCCGTTGATGCCGACCAGCCAGTCGGCCTCGGAGCGGCTGCGCGCCGCCTCGGCGAGGCCGTGCAGCTCGTCGTCCGAGCGCAGGTTCTCGAAGCCCTCGCGGATCGCCTGCGGCGTCATGCTCTGCAGCCAGAGCCTGCGGACCGGCAGCCGCGTCTTCGCGTGCTGCTGGATCAGGCGGAAGATGAGCTCGCCCTCGCGGCCGGCGTCGCAGGCGTTGATCAGCTCGCCGACGTCCTTGCGCTTGGCCAGCCGGACGATCGCGTTCAGGCGCGTCTTCGTCCTGTCGAGCGGCGCCAGCTCGAAGTGCGGCGGGATGACGGGCAGGTGCGCGAAGCTCCACTTGCCGCGCTTGACGTCGTACTCCTCGGGCGCCTTGATCTCGAGCAGGTGGCCGACCGCCGACGTGACGATGTAGTCCGCCGACTCGAAGTACTCGTCGTGCTTCTCGAACTTGCCGACGACCGGCGTCAGCGCCCGGACGATGTCCTGCGCCACCGAAGGCTTCTCGGCAATGACCAGTGATTTGCTCATTCGTGTCGTTCGTTCTCGCCAGGGACGACGGCATCGTCCCTACAATCCGGGCCTTCGCGCACGCGTGCACGCGCGCGCACCCACGAATTCAATGTACCCAAAGAAGTCGATGCCCCGTCAAGCCCTCGCCAAGAACCCGCCTTCGGCACCCGCCGCCCCGCGCGGCCGCCGCATCCAGGTGCGCCGCTCCAGCATCCACGGCAAGGGCGTCTTCGCCGTCGCGCCGATCGCCGCAGGCGAGACGATCGTCGAATACACCGGCCGCGTCATCACCTGGAAGCAGGCCCAGAAGCGCCACCCGCACATCCCCGACGAGCCGAACCACACGTTCTTCTTCCACATCGACGACCTGCACGTGATCGACGGTGGCGACGGCGGCAACGCGGCGAAGTGGATCAACCACGCGTGCACTCCCAACTGCGAGGCCGACGAAACCGAAGACGGCCGCGTCTTCATCAAGGCGCTGCGCGACATCGAGCCGGGCGAAGAGCTGAACTACGACTACGGTCTGATCGTCGAGGGCCGCCACACGCCCAAGCTGAAGCAGGAGTACGCGTGCCGCTGCGGGACGCCCGGATGCCGGGGAACGATGCTGGCGAAGAAGCGCTGATCGAGGTCGCGACGGTCGAGCGCGTCGCCCGCACCGCGTCGACCAACGACGACCTGCTCGCGCGCGTCCGCGCCGCGGCAGCTGCAGGCGCGAACGCGTTCGCGCCGTGCCTGCTCGTCGCCGACGTCCAGACCGCCGGGCGCGGCCGCAGCGGCCGCCGCTGGCATTCGGCTGCGGGACGCTCGCTCACCTTCTCGCTCGCCTGGCAGCCGCGCCGCGCCGACCTCGACGGCCTGTCGCTCGCGGTCGGCGTCGCGATCGCAGATGCGCTCGACCCGCCCTAGGGCCTCGGCGCGCAGCGAATCGCGATCAAGTGGCCGAACGACCTCTGGCTCGTCGATCGCGGCGGCCGCGCATCGGTGCACGGCAGCGGGCGCAAGCTCGCCGGCATCCTCGTCGAGACCGCGCCGCTCGGCGCCGGCCGCGTCGCCGTGATCGGCGTCGGCATCAACGTCGGATCGCACGCCGTCGAAGACGCCGCCTCGGGAATCGCGAGCCTCGACGAGATCGACGGAACGGCGACCGCGGCGGCGACGCTCGCGCGCATCGTGCCTGCGCTCGAGGCGGCGCTCGCGCGCTTCGACGCCGCCGGCTTCGCGGCGTTCGCCGAGCGCTTCGCCGCGCGCGACGTCCTCCGCGGCCGCAACGTCGTCGCCGCGAACGGCGAAGTCGCCGGCGTCGCCGCAGGAATCGCTGCCGACGGCGCGCTCCTCGTCGACAGCGGCGGCCGCATCGTCGCGGTCACGAGCGGCGAATGGCGGTTGCAGACGGCGGTGGAAGCGGAGCGCTCGTGCTGAGGGCGCTCGTCGTGGCGCTCGTCGCTGCCAACGTCGTCTTCTTCGTGTACACGACCGGCGCCTTCGACGGCTTGTTCGGGCTGCGCTCGACCGGCGACCGCGAGCCCGAGCGCGTCGCCAACCAGGTGCGGCCGCAGACGATCCGCCTGCTGCCGATGGCGAAGGCGGCGAGCGGACCTCGCGAGGAGCCGTCGTGCTGGGAGACGCCGACCTTCAGCGCCAACGAAGCTCCCGGCGTCGAGGCGATCCTCGCCAGCGCGCTGCCGGCGGGATCGTGGACCGACACGCGCGTCGAGCGCACGATCGGTGCGCGGGTCGAGGTCACGCACACGTACCGCGTCGCCGCTGCCGACGGCGCGCTCGCGGCGCGCCTGACGCTGCTCAGGCTCGATCCGAGCGGCCGCGGCTTCGGCCCCTGCGCGAAGCCGCGCTGACCGCGGCGCGGCGCGCGCGCGCGCGCGGCGCGGTCGCGGCGAGCGCGGCGACCGCCCCGAGCAGGAGCGCGAGCCAGCCGGCATCGATCGCGCCGCCACCGCCGCCGCCGCCACCGCCGCCGGTCGGCGTCGACGCCGGCGGCGTCACGACTCCGGAGACGACCGCGACCGAGAGCGTCGTCGACCCGGCGGCGCCGAGATCGTCGGTCGCGGTGAGCTGGATGACGAACGAGCCGGCCGCCGTCGGCGTGACGACGACACTGGCGCCGTCGTTCGCGCCGGTGATCGTCGCGCCCGTCGTTCCGGCGTTGAGGATCGTCCACTGGTACGACGCGACGGTGCGGCCGGGGCCGACGACCGACGTCGACGTCAGCACGACTGCCTGGTTGGCGGTCGGCGTCGTCGTCGTCAGCGAGATGCCGGCCTGCACTCCGCCGGCGGCGACGACCGCCGCGTGCGCGTCGAGCATGCCGGCGCCGCACGTCGACGTCGTGCAGTAGCAGCCGCCGCTGGTCGGCGAGCGCGCCGGGCACACCGGCGCATCGGCAACTCCACCGGGAGCACCGACCGCGACGAACGGCCGCGCGGTCGCCTGCAGCTTGCTCTTCACCTGCGCCGGCGTCAGCGTCGGCTGCACCGAGAACATCAGCGCGATCGTTCCCGAGACGAGCGGCGCCGAAAAGCTGGTCCCGAGCGATTGGTCGAAGCTGTCGGTGTACGTCGCACCGGCGGCACCGGCGATCGGCGTCGTCGTCCCCTTGTTGGTCGTCGTCAGGATCGGATAGCTGCATCCGGGCAAGCCCGAGCCCACCTCGGGACAGTTGCCCGCGGGCGCAGCGATCGCGACCTGCGCGCCGGCGTCGGAGTAGCCGACGAGATCGCCGGCGTGGCGAAGGCCGGCGACGCCGATCGCGCCCGGGCAGTTGGCCGGGGTGCCGACCGAGGCGCTGCCGCCGTTGCCGGCCGCGACGACGACCGCCGCGCCTGCGGCATTGACCTGGCCGATCGCATCGATGTAGCTCTGCGAGCACGCGCCCGAGCCGCCGAGGCTCATGTTGATCACGCGCGCCGGATTGGCGTTGTCAGGAACTCCGGGCACGTGGATGCCGGCCGCCCAGAGCATCCCTGCCTGGATGTCCGAGTCGAATCCGCCGCACTTGCCGAGCACGCGCACCGGCATCACCTTGACGCCGCCGTGCGAGACGCTCGCCATGCCGGCGCCGTTGTTGGTGACCGCGCCGATCAGGCCGAGCGTCTGCGTGCCGTGCCATGAGCTGTTCGCCACGTCGCAGCCGAGTGCGTTCGAGTCCGCTGCGGTGACGAAGTCGCCCGGGTCCGAAGCGTCGGCGTCGCGCGCGTTGCCGTCGTTGGCGCTCGTGAAGTCGCCCGGCGAGTCTTCGCTGATCATGTCGTAGCCGGCGAGCATGTTGCCGCCGGTCTTCGACGGCAGGTCCGGATGGTCGAAGCGCACGCCGGTGTCGAGCACCGCGACGACGACGCTCGTGCTGCCCTTCGTGACGTCCCAGGCCTGCTCGGCGTTGATCGACGACGGCGCCGCCTTGCCCCAGGTCG
>DASSRF010000288.1:0-24528 GCA_035701945.1 Caldimonas sp.
CGCGCAGGTCCTTGTCGGCTTCCTTGAACGACCCGGCGCCCTTCGCTGCCTGGTACTGGACGTCGGATTGCGCCATGCCGAAGTCGAGCTCGCCGGCCTTGACGGTGTTGACGTTGTAGACCGAGCCGCCGGTCGACTCGACCGAGCAGCGCAGGCCCGTCTTCGCGCGGTCCTTGTTGACGAGCCGGCAGATCGCGCCGCCGACCGCGTAGTAGACGCCGGTGACGCCACCGGTGCCGATGGTGACGAACTTCTGCTGCGCCGTTGCCGGCACCGGCAGCGCGAAGGCTGCGGCGAGCGCGGCGAAGGAGGCGGCGGCGCCGAATCGGTTGCGCGTCGAAGGGGTGCGGACTTGCATCGTCGGGATCTCCTCAGGCGGGGTGGGTGAGAGCGGCCGGCGCGCGGCCGGCGGAAGCGATCGAATTCGCGGGCAGCTCGCCGAGCGCGGCGTCGACTGCGTCGCCGAGACGCTCGACGATCGCGTCGATCTCGGCCGGCGTGCTGACGAACGGCGGCGCCAGCAGCACGTGGTCGCCGTGCTGGCCGTCGATCGTGCCGCCCATCGGATAGACCATCAGGCCGCGCGCCATCGCCTCGCGCTTGACCCGCGCGTGCACTTTCAGCTTCGGGTCGAACGTCTCTCTGGTCGCGCGGTCGAGCACCAGCTCGACGCCGCGGAACAGGCCGCGGCCGCGAATGTCGCCGACATGGTGGTGGTTGCCGAAGCGCTGCCTCAGCCGCTCGTCCAGCCGCGCGCCGAGCGAGGCGACGGCATCGAGCAGCCGGTCGCGCTGGATCACGCGCTGCACGGCGAGCGCCGCGGCGCACGCGACCGGGTGGCCGATGTAGGTGTGGCCGTGCTGGAAGCGGCCGCTGCCGCGCGCCAGCGCGTCGACGATCTTCTTCTGGATGACGACCGCGCCGATCGGCTGGTAGCCGCCGCCGAGGCCCTTGGCGATCGCGACGAGGTCGGGAACGACGCCTTCCTGCTCGGTCGCGTACAGCGTGCCGGTGCGGCCCATGCCGCACATCACCTCGTCGGCGATGTAGAGGATGCCGTGGCGATCGCAGACCTCGCGCACCCGCCGCAGGTAGCCGGGCGCCGGCGTCGTCGCGCCCTGCGTCGCCCCGCCGACGGTCTCGGCGCAGAACGCGATCACGGTCTTCGGCCCGAGCGCCTGCACCGTCTCTTCGAGCTCGTCGGCGAGTCGGCGACCGTACGCCTCGGGCGTCTCGTCGGCGCGGCGGTCGCGGTACTCGTAGCACGGCGAGACGTGCGCGACGTCGATCAGCAACGGCGCGAACTGGCGTCGCCGCCACGCGTTGCCGCCGACCGCGAGCGCGCCGAGCGTGTTGCCGTGGTAGCTCTGCCGGCGGGCGACGAAGTGGCGCCGCTCGGGCTCGCCGATCTCGACGAAGTACTGGCGGGCGAGCTTCAGCGCCGCCTCGATCGCCTCGCTGCCGCCCGAGACGAGGTACGCGTGCGAGCTGCCGGCCGGCGCCCGCGCGAGCAGGTCGTCGGCCAGCGCCTCGGCGACCTCGGTCGTGAAGAAGCTCGTGTGCGCGTAGGCGATGCGGTCGATCTGGGCGTGCATCGCTGCGATCACGTCGGGATGGCCGTGACCGAGGCACGAGACCGCGGCGCCTCCAGAGGCGTCGAGGTACTCGCGGCCGTCGGCGTCGACGACGGTGATGCCGCGCCCGCCGACGGCGACCGGCGGCGTCCCGGCGAGCTGGCGATGGAGAACGTGTGTCATGGCCGCCAGTGTCCTCGCGCTGGCCGCGACGGCCTTCCGCAATTTCCCGTGCCCGGCCTACAGCTTCAGCAGCCGCGGCAGCACGAGGCTGATCGACGGAAATGCGACGAGGACCGCGAGCAGCGCGACCTCCGCGACGACGAACGGCGTGACGCCGCGGAAGATCGTCCCCGTCGAGACGTTGGGAAGCATGTTCTTGACGACGAACATGTTCATTCCGACCGGCGGGCTGATCAGGCCGATCATGACGACGACGACGATGATGATCCCGAACCAGACCGGGTCGAAGCCGAGGTGGACGACGAGCGGGAAGAACACCGGCACCGTGAGCAGGATCATCGACAGCTCCTCCATCGCGGTGCCGAGGACGACGTAGATCGCGCAGATGCCCACCATCACCGTCATCGGGCTGATCTCGTAGCGGCTGACGAGCGCCTTGAGGTCGTCGGGCATCGACGTGTAGTTGACGAAGTTCGCGAAGATCAGCGCCCCGACCAGGATCACGAACAGCATCGAGGTCGTTCGCGCGCTCTCGACGAGCACCGCGAACAGCCCCTTCCAGTCGAGCGCCCGCCGCGCCAGCGCGAAGCAGAACGCGCCGAAGGCGCCGATTCCCGCGCCTTCGGTGGCGGTGAAGACGCCGCCGTAGATGCCGCCCATCACGATGACGAAGAGCGCGACCACCGCCCAGACATCCTTCAGCGCCTTGATCCGCTCGGCCCAGCCGGTGCGCTCGGCAGCAGGCCCCGCGGCGGGATTGCGCCACGTCAGGTAGCGCACCGCGCCGCACAGCAGCGACGTCGCGACGAGTCCCGGCAGCACGCCGGCGGCGAACAGCTTGCCGATGCCGGTCTCGGTCATGATCCCGTAGATCACCATGATCGTCGAGGGCGGGATCAGGATGCCGAGCGTGCCGCCGGCGGCGATCGCGCCGGCCGAGAGCTCGTCGGAGTAGCGGTGGTCCTTCATCGACGGATACGCGACGCGCGTCATCGTCGCCGCGGTCGCGATCGACGAGCCGCAGATCGCGCCGAAGCCGGCGCATGCGATCACCGTCGCCATCGCGAGGCCGCCCTTGAAGTGGCCGACGAAGGTGTAGGCGGCGCGGTAGAGCTCGCGCGACATGCCCGCGCGCGTCACGAAGTTGCCCATCAGGATGAAGAGCGGGACGACCGAGAGCGTGTACTGGAACCCCGTCTCGTAGACGACCGTTGTCGCCGACGCCATCGAAGGCGCGAACCCGCGCATGTACCACAGGCCGAGGAAGCCGACGATGCCCATCGAGAACGCGATCGGCACGCGCACGAACGAGAGCGCGAGCATCGCGGCGAGGGCGGTCAGCGCTTCGGTCATGGGGTCGGGCGCCGGGTCGCTCCCAAGCCCGGCCGCGCTTCCTCGGCGGGCAGCGAACGAAGCGAGCGCAGGGGCTTCATACGATGCTCTTGCCGTCGTCGACGCCGTGCGGGACGAAGATGAGCCAGAGATGGATGATCGCGCCGACGAGAAGCATCACCGCCATCAAGTAGGCGACCGGTGCGAGCGGGAGCTTCAGCACGGTCGTCGTGTCGCCGTACTGCGCGACGCGCGCGGCGCGGCCGAAGACGAGCCAGGCGAGGCCGAACAGCGCGGCGCTGCACAGCACCTCGGCAGCCATGTCGAGGCCGCGCTTGACGCCGCGGCTCATCAGGTAGTCGAAGGTGTCGATGACGATGTGCTCGCGCCGCTGCGAGACGAGCGGCAGCCCGCAGTAGATGAGCGCGGCGAGCATCATCTCGGTCACCTCGAAGGCGCCGGTGACCGGGCGGTTGAAGATGTACCGTCCGACGACGTCGACTGCGGTCAGCAGCATCATCGCGAACAGCACCGAGCCGGCGATGGCGCCGAGCACGCGCTCGAGCCAGGCGCGCGCGACCGGCGAGCGCAGCCGCGCGTTCACGCCGCGCGCCCCCTGCGCCGCGCCGCCTTGCGCGCCCAGGCGTCGAACGTCAGGCCCATGATGCGGTCGGTGCGCAGGAAATCGCGCGCGCGTCGCGCCTCGGCCGCATCGACCGGGCGCACGCCGCCGACGCGCGCGGCGTCGAGCTGAAGCCGCGCCATCCGCTCGACGAAGACGGCGAGGAACGCGGCTTCCGCGACCGAGCGACCGGCGGTGAGCAGGCCGTGGTGCGCGAGCAGGATCGCGTGCTTGTCGGCGAGCGCGCCGGCGATGATCTCGCCCTCGCGGTCGGCCGTCGGCAGGCCGGGCCACTCGGACAGGTGCGCCATGTCGTCGAAGAGCGGCGTCGCGTCCATGTGGCCGACGACGAGCGGCACGCCGGCGGCGGCGAGCGCCGACGCCGCCGGCGGATGCGTGTGCACGATCGCGTGCACGTCGGGCCGCGCGCGATAGACCCACAGGTGAAACCGCGTCGCCGGATTCGGTTCGCGGATTCCAAAGGCGCCGTCGCCCGCGCGTACCGCGAGCGCGTCATCGATCAGCAGCCACGCCGCCTGGTCGGCCTCGTCGAAGGCGACGCCGAGCGGGAGCGTCCAGTAGGTGCCGGGCTCGGGGCCGCGCGCCGTCAGCTGGCCGGCGAGGCCGGACTCGTGCCCCTCGTCGGCGAGGATCCAGGCGCAGCTGGTGAGTGCAACGCGCGGGTCGAGCGCGTTCACTTGCCTGCCGCGACCTTCTTCAGCTCCTCGTGGTACTCCGCGTACGCCTTGGCGCCGTCGACGCCCTTGGCGGTCGCCGCCTTGATCCAGTCCTGCACGAGCGGCTCGGTGCGCTTCTTGACGTCGGCGATGAACTCGGGGCTCGCTTCGATGATCGTGGCGTTGGCCGCCTTCAGTGCCTCCAGCCCGCCACGGTCGGCGGCGTCCCAGGAACGGCCGGCGAGCCGCGCGAGCGCCTCGCCCGAGACGGACCAGATCGCGTCCTGGTCCTGCTTCGAGAGCTTGTTCCACTTGTCCTCGTTCATGAAGAAGCCGAACGACGACGAGTAGAAGCCGCCGGGGAAGAGCGTCGCGTACTTGACGACCTTGTCGAGGTTGAACGACTTGATCGACTCGAGCGGGAAGAAGATGCCGTCGGCGACTCCCGACGACAGGATCTCGTACGACTCGGGCGCCGGCTTGAAGAGCGGCGACGCGCCGAGCGCCTTCGCTGCCTGCTCGGAGATGCCGCCGCCGCTGCGGATCTTCATGCCGGCGAGGTCGGCGACCGTGCGCACCGGCTTGTTGACGGTGAACATCTGGCCCGGGCCGTGCGTGAAGACGCCGAGCAGCTTGACGCCCTTGTACTCGTTGACCGGCTGGAAGTACTTCCAGTGGATGCGCGAGAACGCGACCGAGTTGATCTCGGCCGTCGCGCCGGCGCCCGGCAGCTCGGCCATCAGCGGCAGCACGTGGCGAGCCGGCGTGTAGCTCGCGGTGACGAACGAGACGTCGACGAGGCCGTCGCGCACCGCGTCGAACGTTCCCGGCGGCGCCGACGGATGCTTGGGCAGCATCTGGAACTTGACGCGGCCGTTGGTCGCCTTCTCGACGTTGGCCGCCCAGACCATGAGGACGTCGCGCGTCAGCGAGTGCGTCGGCGGCACCCAGCTCGACATCGTGAGCACGGTCTGCGCGTGCGCCGGCGCGCCGGCGATGAGCGCGAGCGTGGCGGCGAGCGCAGCGAGGAAGCGGGAAGGTGACATGTCTTCGTCTCCGAGCAGGCCGTCGCGGCCCGCGAAAAGTGTATCGTCGGCCGCAAGGCGGCCGTGCAGTGTTTGCCTGCATGGAACGCGACGTTCTCGCGCGTCGGCTTCCTCGTAAACCCTGAACGCCATGACGACGCGCCCCCTCTCGCTCGGCTTCGCGGGCCTCGGCGTCATGGGCCGGCCGATGGCGTCGCACCTCGCGGCCGCCGGCCACGCGATGACGCTCTACGACGTCGTCCCCGGCCGCGCGGGCGAGCTCGCGGCGACGCTCGGCGCGCACGCGGCGTCGACTCCCGCCGAGCTCGCGGCGCGCAGCGACGTCGTCGTCACGATGGTGCCGAACGGCAGCGTCGTGCAGCAGCTCGTGTGCGGCGACGACGGCCTGCTGCGCGGCCTGAAGCCGGGCGCGCTCGTCCTCGATACCTCGTCGTCGGAGCCGTGGCTCACCGAAGCGACCGGCCGCCTCGTCGCCGCCGCCGGCTGCGCGATGGTCGACGCGCCGGTCTCGGGAGCGCAGTGGGGCGCCGAGGCCGCCGAGCTCGTCTTCATGTGCGGCGGCAGCGAGGCCGACGTCGAACGCGTCCGGCCGCTGCTCGAGGTCATGGGCAAGGCGGTCTTCCACCTCGGCGCGCTCGGCAGCGGCCACGCGATGAAGTGCCTGAACAACCTCGTCACGTCGAGCAACTTCCTCGCCGTCGTCGAGGCGCTCGCGATCGGCAAGCGGGTCGGCCTCGATCCCGCGGCGATGGTCGACGTCCTCGACCGCTCCACCGCGATGTCGTGGATCTCGCAGACGCACCTGCGCCAGCGCGTCATCAGCCGCACCTTCGACGATCCGTTCAAGCTCCAGCTGATGCTCAAGGACATCGGCATCGCGATGCAGCTCGCGAGGAGCGCCGACGTTCCGGCGCCGCTGTCGGCGCTCGGCCACGAGCTCTGGCGGGCCGCGGCGCGCGATGCCGCCGCCGAGGCGAGCGTCAGCGAGCTCGCGCGCTGGGTCGAGAAGATGACCAAGACCGAGATCACCGCCGGCGCGTCGCGCGCCTGAGCGGCGTTCGATCGAGCGCATGAACGTCGTCGTCACCGGCGCCCGCGGGTATCTCGGCAGCGCGCTCGTCGCCGCGCTCGAAGCGAGCGGCTGCGACGTCATCGCGACCGACCGCGACGACGGCGACATCGCCGAGCCGGCGCACGTGCGCCGCCTGTTCGAAGCGCCGGTCGACCGCGTCTTCCACCTCGCCGGCATCGTCAGCGGCGCCGCCGAGGCCGACTGGGACCTCGGCCGGCGCGTCAACCTCGAGGCGACGCTGCTGCTGCTCGACCGCTGCCGTGCGCAGGCGCGCCGCGGCGGCCCGATCGCGCGCTTCGTCCATGCGAGCTCGATCGCCGTGTTCGGGACGCCGCTGCCGGCGCGGATCGACGACGCCACCGAGCCGCGGCCGACGCTCAGCTACGGCACGAGCAAGCGCGTCGTCGAGCTGCTGCTCTGCGACCTCGCGCGGCGCGGCGAGGTCGACGGCCGCGCGCTGCGGCTCTCGGGCGTCGTCGTGCGGCCGCCGCTCGCCAACGGGGCGTTGTCGGCGTTCAACAGCGACGTCATCCGCGAGCCGCTCGCCGGGCGAGCGTACGTCTGCCCGGTCGGCCCCGACGCGACGATCTGGGTCGCGTCGAAGCGGACGACGATCGCCAACCTCCTGCGCTTCGCCGACGTGAACGGCGCGGCGATCGGGGCCGAGCGCGCCGTCACCGCGCCGGCGCTCGCGGTCTCGATCGGCGAGATCGTCGCCGCGCTCGGCCGCTTCGACGCCGGCGCGCCGGCGCGCGTCCGCTTCGCTGCCGACGCACGGCTCGAGGCGCAGTTCGGCCGCTGGCCGCGCGACGCCTCGTTCGCGCGTGCGCGCGCGCTCGGCCTCGTGCAGGACGACTCGATCGACGCCATCATTCGCGAACACCTCGCGCTGTCATCCTGAGCGAAGCGAAGGCGGCAGCACGCAAGGCAGAGATCCTTCGCTTCGCTCAGGATGACCAGCGCCGCCATGAAGAAGCTCCGCTCCGCGACCGTCCAGCAAGGCCTCGACCGCGCGCCGCACCGCGCCTTCCTGCGTGCGACGGGGATGAGCGACGACGACCTCGGCAAGCCGGTCGTCGGCATCGTCAGCCAGCACGGCGAGAACACTCCGTGCTCGATGTCGCTCGGCCCGCAGGCCGACGCGGGGCGGCTCGGCGTCGCCGCGGCGCAGGGCGTCGCGGTGCCGTTCACGACGATCTCGGTCTCCGACGGCGTCTCGATGAACCACCGCGGCATGCGCATGAGCCTCGTCTCGCGCGAGCTGATCGCCGACTCGATCGAGGCGGTGATGCAGGCGCACCAGTACGACGCGCTGGTCGGCTTCGCCGGCTGCGACAAGACGCTGCCCGGGGTGATGATGGCGATGGCGCGCGTCAACGTGCCGAGCGTCTTCGTCTACGGCGGCGCGATGCTGCCCGGGCGCTGGCGCGGCCAGGACGTCACGATCCTGACGACGTACGAAGGCGTCGGCGCGGTGCTCGCCGGCCGCATGAGCGAGGCCGAGCTCGACCAGCTCGGCCACGCGTGCGCGCCGACGCTCGGCTCGTGCCCGGGCCAGTTCACCGCCAACACGATGGCGATGGTCGCCGAGACGCTCGGGCTCGCGCTGCCCGGCTCGGCGATGCTGCCGGCGGCGTACGTCGAGCGGCTCGCGCTCGCCCGCAAGGCCGGCGCGCGCGCGACCGAGATCGTGCTGCACGGCGGCCCGTTGCCGCGCGACCTGATCACGCGCGAGTCGCTCGAGAACGCGTGCGCCGCCGTCGCCGCGACGGGCGGCTCGACCAACGCGGCGCTGCACCTGCCGGCGATCGCGCACGAAGCGGGCGTGCGCTTCACGCTCGACGACGTCGACACGGTCTTCGCGCGAACCCCGCTGATCGCAGACCTGCAGCCCGGCGGCCGCTACCTCGCGGTCGACCTGCACCGCGCCGGCGGCGTCGCGCCGGTCCTGAAGGCGCTGCTCGAAGCGGGTCACCTGCACGGCGACACGCTCGCGCTCTCGGGACGAACGCTCGAGGCCGAGCTCGCGAACGCGCCTGCGCCCGACGGCGACGTCGTTCGCGACGCGTCGCACGCATTGCATCCGACCGGCGGCGTCGTCGTCCTGAAGGGCAACCTCGCTCCCGATGGCGCGCTGATCAAGATCGCGGGGCTGAAGTCGAGCGTGTTCGAAGGGCCGGCGCGCGTCTTCGAGTGCGAGGAGGACTGCTTCGCTGCGGTGAGCGAGCGCAACTACCGCGAAGGCGACGTCCTCGTCATCCGCAACGAAGGCCCGCGCGGCGGTCCCGGGATGCGCGAGATGCTCGGCGTCACCGCGCTCGTCTACGGGCAGGGCATGGGCGAGAAGGTCGCGCTGCTGACCGACGGGCGCTTCTCGGGAGCGACGCGCGGACTGATGGTCGGCTACATCGGGCCCGAGGCGGCGCTCGGCGGACCGATCGCGCTGCTGAAGGACGGCGACCGCATCCGCATCGACGGCGAGGCGCGCACGCTCGCGGTCCTCGTCGCCGACGACGAGCTCGCGCGCCGCCGCGCCGCGTGGCGGCCGCGCGAGGTCGAGCTGCTGAGCGGCGTGCTCGAGAAGTACGCCAGGGTCGTCGGCCCTGCGCACCTCGGCGCCGTCACGCACTCGGGCCCGCGGGGCGCGCCCGAACCGACGCGATGAACGCCGACCCGGACGCTCCGCGCGGCGAGCGCGGCGGCGGCGAGTGGACGGTCTACGTCGCCAACGCCGACAGCGCCGACATCGCCGTCCTCGCGCTCGACCGCGCCAGCGGCACGCTGCGCGAAGTCGACCGCTTCGCGACCGCGGGCATGGTGATGCCGCTCGCGCTGCGGCCCGACCGCAGCGTCCTCTACGCGTCGATCCGTTCCGAGCCGCTGCGCGTTCTCAGCCTCGCGATCGATCGCGCGAGCGGACGCCTGTCGCAGATCGGCAGCGCACCGCTGCCGGCGAGCATGTGCTGGATCTCGACCGACGCCACCGGGCGCTTCCTGCTCTCGGCGTCGTACGGCGGCAGCGTCGTCGCGGTGAGCCCGATCGGCGACGACGGCGTAGCGCGCGCCGCCGGGCAGGTCGTCGCGACCGAGGAGAAGGCGCACGCGTTCCAGGTCTCGCCCGACAACCGCTTCGCGTTCGCGACGTGCCTCGGCGGCGGCGTCGTCCGCCAGTTCCGCTTCGACGCGTCGACCGGCCGCATCGACGACAACGATCCGCCGGCGTGGCGCGCGCGGCCGGGCGCGGGTCCGCGCCACTTCGTCTTCCATCCGCACGCGCCGTTCGTCTACCTGCTGAACGAGCTCGACGCGACGATCGACGTGCTCGCGCTCGACCGCGCGCGCGGCACGCTGCAAGGCACCGGCTGCGTCGTTTCGCTGCTGCCGCCGGGCTTCGCCGGCGGCGCGCCGTGGGCGGCCGACCTCCATTGCACTCCCGACGGCGGCTTTCTCTACGCCAGCGAACGGCGCTCGAGCACGCTGTCGTCGTTCGCGATCGATCCGCAGAGCGGCGCGCTCGCGCCGCTCGAGCAGGTCGCCACCGAAGCCGAGCCGCGCGGCTTCGCGCTCACGCCGGACGGCCGCTTTCTCGTCGCCGTCGGCCAGGCGTCGCATCGCCTCAGCCTCTACGCGATCGACCGCGCGAGCGGCGCCCTCGCCAAGCTCGCCGAGCGCGCGATCGGCCGCAATCCGAACTGGGTCGAGATCGTCGGCCTCGGCGCGCGTTGACGCCGCTCGGCATCGCCGTCGCAGGGCTCGTCGCGCTGGCGGTGGCGATGGGAATCGGCCGCTTCGCGTTCACGCCGATCCTGCCGATGATGCTCGGCGACGGCGTCGTCGACCTGCAGGGCGCGAGCTGGCTCGCGAGCGCGAACTACATCGGCTACCTGAGCGGCGCTGCCGCGCTGACGCTGCAGCCGATGGTCTGGCGGCGGCTCGGCTGGCGCGCGGTCGACGCGCCGACGCTCGTCCGCGTCGGCCTCGTCGCGACCGGCGCGCTGACGCTCGCGATGGCGCTGCCCTTCGACGCGACGTGGCCGACGCTGCGCTTCGCCGCCGGGCTCGCGAGCGCGCTCGTCTTCGTCTACTCGTCGGGCTGGTGCCTGGCGCGGCTCGCGTCGATGGGGCGCGCGTCGCTCGGCGGGATGATGTTCGCGGGGCCCGGCGCCGGCATCGTCGCGAGCGGCCTGCTCGCGCACGAGCTCGTCGGACTCGAGCGCAGCGCAGCCGACGCCTGGCTCGTCTTCGGCATCGCCGCGTGCGTGCTGACGGCGTTGGTCTGGCGCACGTTCAAGACGTCGCCCGGCGAAGGCACGGCGAGGGCGACCTCCGCGCCGGCTTCCAGCACGGCGTCGGCGGCCTCGGCCGCGCAGCCGTCGTCGGCGCCGACGGTCGAGCACGGCGGCGTCGAGGTCGCGACGCTCGCGTTCGCGTACGGCCTCTCGGGCTTCGGCTACATCGTCACAGCGACGTTCCTGCCGGTGATCGCGCGCGCCGCGTTGGCCGCCGACTCGCCGTGGCTCGATCTCTTCTGGCCGATCTTCGGTGCCGGCGTCATCGCCGGCGCACTGCTCGCGACGCGCGTTCGCGTCAGCGGCGACCTGCGTCTCGTCCTCGCCGGCGCCTACGTCGTCCAGGCGATCGCGATCGCGATCGGCGTCGGCGTGCCGACCGCCGCGGGATTCGCGGTCGGAAGCCTGCTGCTCGGCCTGCCGTTCACCGCGATCACGTACTTCGCGCTGCAGGAGGTGCGGCGACTGCGCCCGGCGCACGTCGCCGCGACGACCGGGCTCGTCACCGTGCTGTGGAGCATCGGCCAGGCCGCGGGTCCGCCGATGGTCGCTGCGCTGCTGCGTGCGGCGGGCGGCAATGCCGGCGTCGCGTTCACGCGCTCGCTCGCGATCGCAGCGGCTGCCCTCGTCGTCGGTGCCGTGATCTTCGTCGTCGCGTCGCGCGCGTGGCCGCGGCAGCGCGCAGTGGCCGCGCCCTAGCACGCCCGTCGAGGCACGTCGCTTGCCCGAAGCGACGCGATGTCCGCTCCGACCAGCACGCTCGAGACGCTGCCGACGCGCGACGACGAAGGCGCGTGGCTCGCGGTCATCGAGGCGAGCCAGGGCACGCGCCACAAGCTCAAGTACACGCCCGAGTGGAACGCGTTCGTCCTCGACGGCGTGCTTCCGGTCGGTCTCGCGTTCCCGTACGACTTCGGCTTCCTGCCGTCGACGCTCGGCGACGACGGCGATCCGCTCGACGTGCTCGTCCTCGCCGACGAGTCGCTGCCGCCCGGGTCCGTCGTGCCGTGCCGCATCGTCGGCGTCATCGAAGCCGAGCAGCACGACGAGGACGAGGAGGAGGCGAAGCGCAACGACCGCCTGCTCGCGGTCGCCGTCAAGTCGCATCGCCACGGCGACTGCAGCGAGCTGAAGGACCTCCCGGCGAACGTGCTGGAGGAGATCGAGCAGTTCTTCGTCGCCTACAACGCGAGCAAGCGCGGCACCTTCCGCCCGCTCGCGCGCCGCGGCGCCGCGGTCGCGACGCGGCTCGTCGAGCGCGGCGAACGCCGCTTCGCGGACGGACGCTGATGGCCACGCCCGCGGTCGTGCGCCGCGACGACCCGGCGCCCGGCGATTCCGCGGAGTCGCTGAAGGACGCGCTCAGCCACACGCTCGACGAAGCGCGCATGGTCCTGCCCGGAGTGCAGGCGCTGTTCGGCTTCCAGCTGATCGCGGTATTCAGCGACGGCTTCGCGAACCGCCTCTCGGACCTGGAACGCGACCTGCATCTCGTCGCGATCGTCCTCGTCACCGTCGCGATCGCGCTCCTGATGACGCCCGCCGCGTACCACCGCCAGGTCGACCCCCGCCGCACGACCGGCGAGTTCCTCGCGCTGGCGTCGCGCCTCATCAGCGTCGCGATGCTGCCGCTTGCCGCCGGCCTCGCGCTCGACATCCACCTCGTCGCGCGCGTCGTCGCCGGCAGCGCGACGCTCGCGACCGCGCTCGGCGCTGTCGTCTTCGCGATGTTCGTGCTGCTCTGGTACGTCTTTCCGCAGTGGCGCGCTGCGCGCAAGCACGGCCCGGGACGCTGAGGCGCCGCGATGCCCGTCAAGCCCGATCACGCACCGCTCGCCGACCGCGCCGCCGCCGGCGGCATGGCGTTGCTCGTCGTCGACATGGTGAGCAGCTGGGACTTCCCCGACGCCGGCCCGCTCGCGCGCGCCGCGCTCGCGATCGCACCGCGGATCGGCGCGCTCAAGCGTCGCTGCGTCGACGCCGGCGTTCCGGTCGTCTTCGTCAACGACAACCGCGGCCGCTGGCGGTCGGAGTTCCGCGAGCTCGTCCGCGTCTCGATCGTCGACAGCGAGATCGGCGCGGCGATCGCCGAGCACCTGCGGCCGGGCGACGGCGACTACTCGATCCTGAAGCCGAAGCAGTCGGCGTTCTACGCGACCCCGCTCGACCTGCTGCTGCGCCACCTGCGCGTGCAGCACGTGATCGTCGCCGGCGTCGCCAGCGACCAGTGCATCGTCATGACCGCGGCCGAGGCGCACATGCGCGACTACGAAGTGAGCGTGCCGCGCGATTGCGTGGGCGCGCCGACCGCGTCGCGCAACGGCGCGGCGCTGCGCCAGCTCGCCGAATCGCACCGCGTCGCGACGCCGCTCTCGACACGCGTGCGCCTGCCGGCGCGCGCGCGCGCCAAGCGCGGCACGGCGGCCTGAGCAAACGAGAACGAAAGCAGGAGCCGTGCGGCGGCGGTCAGCCGCCGAGCGAGCCGTACTCCGAATTGGCGAACTGCCAGGCGTCTTCCTGCGAAGCGAAGACGTGGTCGCCGAGGCTCTTGGCGGGGCGCTCGCCGCGCGCTTCGCCTGCGCTCAGCAGGACGCCCGCCTTCCAGCCGGCGTCGCCCCAGGGTTCGACGATCGGAATCGCCCGGTACGCCTCGCCCCATGCCGACGTCGTGCGCTCAGACATGGCCCGATCCCTCCTCGGTATTGCCTTGGAATTGGAAGGAAGCAAGCGCCAACTCGACGGGAATCATCTCGGCGGCGATGCGATCGATCCGGTTGCTGTCCCAGACGGGTGCCGCGTAGGCGGCGTCGAGCTCGTTGCGCAGGTGCTGGTACCTGCCGTTCAACTCCTCCAGTTGCATGGGGTCGGGCTCCTTCGAGACGGAGATGCTGTGATGCAGCAGCGATGGCAAACCCCGTGCCTCCGGGGGGTCGGTCGCGATGCACCAGCCCGGGGAAATGCGGACGTGAGCGAGGCGACGCGCTGCTACCGTCGAGCGGTTCACCTAGGAGGAGACCGACATATGTCGACACCGATCCGCCGCCGCGACGCCCTCAAGCAAGGCGCAGCCCTCGGCGCTGCCGCAGCGCTCGGCCCCGTCGCCGGCAGCGTCTTCGCGCAGGCCGACGACCTCGCGCCGTACCGGGCGGCCAAGATCAACTGGAAGCAGGCCGAAGGCGAGACGATCACCGTCGCCGTCATCCCGGCGAGCTACTTCGAGAACCTGATCTCGCTGCAGCCGCAGTTCGAGGCGCTGACCGGAGTGAAGCTTCGCTTCGAGAAGGTGCCGCCGGGGCAGATCCGGCAGAAGGCGCTGCTCGACCTGTCGTCGAAGACGGCGACGTACGCGACGCACGCGGCCGACCCGATGTACTACCCGCTCTACGTCTCGAACCACTGGGTCGAGCCGCTCGACAAGTACCTGGGCGACGCGACGCTCACCGACAAGGCGTGGTTCAACTACGACGACATCCTGAAGGCGTGGCGCGAAGCCGACTCGATCGACGGCAAGCCGTACGGCGTCCCGTACGACGGCGAGGTGACGGTGCAGGTCTACCGGAAGGACCTCTACGACGCCAAGGGCCTGAAGGCCGCCGACACGCTCGAGCAGCTCGTCTCGAACGCCAAGGCGCTGACCGACGCCAACGCGCGCACCTACGGCCTGGCGCTGCGCGGCTTCGCCGGCGCCGGGCAGAACATGTACATCTACCCGTCGCTCTTTCGCGAGTTCGGCGGCTCGTGGATGCAGGGCAACGCCGTCGTCGTCAACTCGCCGCAGGCGGTGCAGGCGCTGCAGTGGTACGTCGACACGCTGACGGCGTATTCGCCGCCGGCGGTGCGCAACTGGAACTGGCCCGACATCGCCGACGCGTTCTCGCAAGGCACCGTCGCGTGCTACATCGACGCGCATTCGTCGGCCGCGGTGATCACCAACCCCGAGAAGTCGAAGGTCGTCGGCAAGGTCGCGTACGCGCGCTGGCCCAAGGGGCCGAGCGGCAAGCGCGTCACCTCGATCTGGAACTGGGGCTTCCCGATCAACGCGTCGCTTTCCGACAAGCAGAAGAAGGCGACGTGGCTGTTCATCACCTGGGCGGCGTCGGCCGAGACGCAGGCGCGGACGTCGTGGAAGTTCGCCGGCCCCGCCAAGCGCTCCGGAGTCAATCGCGTCTCGGCGTGGAAGTCGCCCGAGTTCGCGCAGGCGATGGCGAGCGCGGGCGACAACTTCATCCCCGCCGCGCTCGAATCGCTCGAGCACGACACCGACGTCGATTGGCGCCCGCGCGTGCCGCAGTGGCCCGCGATCGGCGACACGATGGCGACCGCGATCCAGGCCGCGCTCGTCGGCCAGAAGAAGCCGAAGGAGGCACTCGACGAGGCGCAGGCGCGGATCACGCAGATCCTCAAGGGATAGGCGTCGCTGTCATCCTGAGCGCAGCGAAGGATCTCGGCGCGGCGTTCGGCAGGGATCCTTGCTTTGCTCAGGATGACGAAAGCCGCGCGATGACGGCGACCGGGCGCACGTTCGAGCAGCAGGAGCGCAGCTTCGCGCTCGCGCTGCTCGTGCCTGCGCTCGCCGTGCTCGTGCTGACGACGACGGCACCGCTCGTCTACCTCGGCTGGAACAGCCTGCACCGGATCGACCTCGGCATGCCGTGGCTGTCGGGCTTCGCCGGCGCCGACAACTTCGCGAAGATGGGCGGCGATCCGCGCTTCTGGAACTCGCTCCTGCTCACCGCGATCTACACCGCGACGACGGTCGTGCTGCAGGTCGCCGTCGGACTCGCGCTCGCGCTCCTCGTGCTGCAGATCCCGAAGGGCCAGGGACTGTTGCGGGTCGCCGCGATCCTGCCGATCGTGCTCGCGCCGGTCGTCGTCGGCCTGTTCTGGCGAACGCTGGTCCTCGCGCCCGACGTCGGCCTCGTCGACATGGTGACGCGCGCGCTCGGCCTCGGCAGCCACAACTGGCTCGGCGACCCGCAGCTCGCGCTGATCTCGGTGATCGCGATCCACACCTGGCAGTGGACGCCGTTCGCGTTTCTCGTCCTGCTCGCGACGCTCTCGACGCTGCCGCCCGACGTCTACGAAGCGGCACGGCTCGACCGCGCCGGCGCGTGGCAGCGCTTCCGGCACCTGACGCTGCCGCTGATCCGCCCGGCGGTCGTGATGGTCGTGATCCTGCGGACGATGACCGCGCTGTCGGCGTTCGCAGCGATCTTCGCCGCGACCGGCGGCGGGCCCGGCTCGGCGACCGAGATCCTCAACCTGTACGCGTACCGGACGTCGTTCTCCGAGCTCAACCTCGGCTACGGCGCATCGCTCGCGGTCGTGCTGCTCGCGATCACGATGGCGATCTCGTACGCGATGTTTCGCCTCAGGAGGGCGCGCCGGTGACGACGACCGCAGCGCCGCCGCGCCCCGGTCGAACGGTCGCGCTCTACGCGCTCGCCGGCGTGGTGCTCGCGGTGTGGGCGTTCCCCGTCGTCTGGGGCCTGCTGACGTCGTTCAAGACCGAGCGCGACGTCCTCGCGTACCCGCCGGTCTGGATCTTCACGCCGACGCTCGTCAACTACCGCGACGTCCTCTTCGGCGCCACCTCGATCGTTCCGAACCTCTTCTCGAGCCTGGTCGTCGCTTCGCTCGCGACCGCGCTGACGCTCGTGTTCGGAATTCCCGCCGCGTACGCGATGGCGCGGCTGCGCTTCCCGGCGAAGAAGGCGACGGGCTTCTACGTCCTCGCGACGCAGATGCTGCCGCCGGTCGGCCTCATCATCCCGTACTACCTCGCGCTGCAGAAGGTCGGCGGCCTCGACACCTACGGCGGTCTCGTCGTCATCGACCTCACGTTCTCGCTGCCGTTCGCGATCTGGCTGCTCGTCTCGTACTTCGAGGACGTCCCGGTCGAGATGGAGGAGGCGGCGCTGCTCGACCGCGCCGGCCGCGTGCGCGCGCTCTGGCACGTGATCCTGCCGCAGGTGCGCGGCGGCATCGCGGTGACGACGATCTTCGTCTTCCTCAACGCGTGGAACGAGTTCATGTTCGCGGTCGTCCTCGGCGGCAACCGGGTGCGGCCGGTGACGGTCGCGATGTTCAACTTCATTTCGGTCGAGCAGACGCAGTGGGCTCGCCTCGCCGCGGGCGCGATGCTCGCGATGGCGCCGGTGATCCTGCTCGGCCTCTTCGCGCAGCGCCACATCGTCAAGGGCTTGACCGTCGGCGCCGTGAAAGGCGGGGGGCGGCGATGAACATCCCGATGTTTGGCGGCACCCAGGAAGACCTCTGGCCGCAGGCGTTCGCCGACACCGACGTCGAGCTCGCGCCGGCGAGCGCGACGCCGAATCCGGCCAAGGTCGGCAGCGCGAGCGTCCGCATCGAGGGCGTCGTGAAGCAGCACGGCGCGACGACCGTGCTGCACGGCATCGACCTGCAGATCGCGCCGGGCGAGTTCTTCGTCCTCCTCGGCCCTTCGGGATCGGGCAAGACGACGACCTTGCGCATCCTCGCCGGGCTCGAATCGGTGAGCGCGGGCCACGTCTACATGGACGGCGGCGACGTCACGACCAAGGAGCCGGGCGTTCGCGACGTCGCGATGGTGTTCCAGAGCTACGCGCTCTATCCGCACATGACGGTCGAGCAGAACATCGGCTTTCCGCTCCGGATGGTCGGCACCGCCAGGGAGGTGATCGGGCGCAGCGTCGACCGCGCCGCGGCGATGGTCGGGATCGGCCATCTGCTGCAACGGACTCCGGGCCAGCTCTCGGGCGGCCAGCAGCAGCGCGTCGCGCTCGCGCGCGCGATCGTCCGGCAGCCGCGCCTGTTCCTGCTCGACGAGCCGCTCTCGAACCTCGACGCCAAGCTGCGCCTCGAGACGCGCGTCGAGCTGAAGCGCCTGCAGCGCTCGCTCGGCGTCACGACCGTCTACGTCACCCATGACCAGGAAGAGGCGATGACGCTCGCCGACCGCATCGCGGTCTTCATGGACGGCCGCATCGTCCAGGTCGGCTCGCCGCGCCAGATCTTCGCCAAGCCGCTCTCGATCGACGTCGCCTCGTTCATCGGCAGCCCGCCGATGAACCTGCTCGTCGGCGAATGGGAGGGCCACGCCGTCACCGTCGGCGGCTCGACCGTCGCCGTCGCCGCCGAAACGCCGCACGCGCGCGACGTCGTCGTCGGCGTTCGCCCGGCCGACCTGCGCCTCGCCGACGGCGGCCTGCGCGCTCGCGTCGAGGGCGTCGAGCACCTCGGCGACAACGTGATCGTCGACCTCGTTGTCGACGAGCGCCTCGTCAAGCTGAAGACCGACCGCGCTCCGGTGCTTCGCGAAGGCGAGCCGGTGTTCGTCGCGTTCGCTCCCGAAGACGCGCACCTGTTCGACGCCGAGAGCGGCGCCCGCATCGCCTGAACGCAAGGTCATCCTGAGCGCAGCGAAGGATCTCCTCGACCGAGATCCTTCACTTCGTTCAGGATGACAAAGACCCGGATGAATCGCATGACCAAGACCAGACCGAACGTCGTCCTCATCCTGAACGACGACATGGGCTACTCCGACCTCGGCTGCTACGGTGGCGAGATCGAGACGCCGAACCTCGACCGCCTCGCCGCGAACGGGCTTCGCTTCAGCAGCTTCTACAACACCGCGCGCTGCAGCCCGAGCCGCGCTTCGCTGCTGACCGGCCTGCACCCGCACCAGACCGGGATCGGCATCCTGACGTACGACTCGGGCCCCGAGGGCTACGCCGGCAACCTCAACCACCGTTGCGTCACGATCCCGCAGGTCCTGAAGGCGAACGGCTACCGCACGTACATGAGCGGCAAGTGGCACGTCTCGTCGAACCTGAAGACGCCGACCGACTCGTGGCCGATGCAGCGCGGCTTCGACGCCTTCTTCGGCACGATCATCGGCGCCGGCAGCTTCTACGACCCGAACACGCTGACGCGCGGCAACGAGAACGTCGAGCACGAGGCGCGCAAGCCCGGCTGGTTCTACACCGACGCGATCAGCGACCAGGCGGTCGCGTACATCGACGAGCACTGCCGCGACCACAAGGCAACGCCGTTCTTCGAGTACGTCGCGTACACCGCGCCGCACTGGCCGCTGCACGCGCACGACGACGACATCGCGCGCTACCGCGGCCGCTTCGACCGCGGCTGGGACGCGCTGCGCGAAGCGCGCCTGCAAAGGCTGGTCGCCTCCGGCATCCTGAAGGCGCACTGGAAGCTCACCGAGCGCGATCCGACGCAGCCGCCGTGGAGCGAAGCGGAGCGGGACGAGCAGTTCCGCGCCTGGACGCTGCGCTGCATGGAGGTCTACGCGGCGCAGGTCGACCGCATGGACCAGGGCATCGGCCGCATCGTCGAAGCGCTCGAGCGAAACGGCGAGCTCGCGAACACGCTCGTCGTCTTCCTCGCCGACAACGGCGCGTGCGCCGAGGACATCCCGCAGGACGTCACCGTCGACGAGCTCGTCGACAAGCTGATGATCGCGCGCAGGACGACGCGGAGCGGCGAGCCGGTCCAGTTCGGCAACGACGTCACCCGCATGCCGGGCCCCGAGAACACGTACCAGAGCTACGGCGTCGCCTGGGCCAACCTCTCGAACGCGCCGTTCCGTCTCTACAAGCACTGGATCCACGAAGGCGGCATCTCGACGCCGCTGATCGCGCACTGGCCGGACGGCATCGACGCCAAGGAGAACGGAACGATCCGCCACGCGCCCGGCTACCTGCCCGACATCATGGCGACGATCGTCGACGTCACCGGGGCGACGTATCCGGCGACGTTCGACGGCCACGCCGTCGATCCGCTCGAAGGCCAGTCGTTGCTGCCGGTCTTCGCGCGCGACGCGACCGGCGAAGACCGCCGTCCGATGTTCTGGGAGCACGAGGGCAATGCGGCGGTGCGGATCGGCAAGTGGAAGCTCGTCCGGCGCCACCCGCGCGACTGGGAGCTCTACGACATGGACGTCGACCGCACCGAGCTGCACGACCTCGCCGCGCGGGAGCCCGAGCGCGTGCAGCGGATGGCGGCGCAGTACGAGGAATGGGCGAAGCGCTGCGGCGTGATCCCGCGCGACCGGATCGTCGCGCTGATGAAGAGCCAGGGCGTGACGCGCGCGTTCTGGGAAAAGGACGAGGCGTGACGCGCGCCCGCGCGGAGACCGCCCCGTGATCACCGGCGCGACGCGCGTCATCGCCCATCTCGGCTACCCGACCGAGTCGTTCGTCGCGCCGCTGATCTACAACCCCTGGTTCGAGAAGAGCGGCGTCGACGCGGTCGTCGTGCCGCTCGGCGTGCAGTCGGCCGACTACCCGGGAGTGCTCGCGTCGCTGGCGCGGCTGACCAACCTGCACGGCGCGCTCGTCACGATGCCGCACAAGGTCGCGACGTTCGCGCTCGTCGCCGAGGCGAGCCCGGCAGCGACGATCGCGGGCGCCTGCAACGCGTTGCTGAAGCGCGCCGACGGCAGCTGGCTCGGCGACCAGTTCGACGGCACCGGGTTCGTTCGCGGCGTCGAGCGCAAGGGCCTGAGCGTCGCCGGGATCCGCGCCCTCGTCGTCGGCGCCGGCGGCGTCGGCTCGGCGATCGCAGCGTCGCTCGCGGCTGCCGGCGCGCGCGAGCTCATGCTGTTCGACCTGCGCGCCGGAGCGGCCGCTGCGTTGCGTGAAAGGCTGCTCGCGCACCACCCGGCGCTCGTCGTCGCCACCGGATCGAGCGATCCGAAGGGCTTCGACCTCGTCGTCAACGCGACGCCGCTCGGCATGCGCGCCGGCGATCCGCTGCCGTTCGACGTCGAACGGCTCGCCGCGTCGACGTTCGTCGGCGAGGTCGTGATGGCGCGCGCGACGACGCCGCTGCTCGATGCGGCACGCGCGCGCGGCTGCGCCGTCCAGCCCGGCACGGACATGCTGTTCGAGATGATCCCGGCGTACCTCGAGTTCTTCGGCTTCCCGGTCGCAACGCCCGACGAGCTGCGCGCGGTCGCGAGGATCGGCCGCTGAAGCGACCTCAGCGGACGAGGCGCTTCTCGATCATGTGCGACACGCAGTCGCGGACGTGCTTGTCGAGCGTCGCCTGCGCCGTCTTCCAGTCGCGCTTGAGCGCCGCATCGAGCAGCCGTCGGTGCTCGACGGCAGCGACCTCGCCGCGGTACACCGCCGCGACCATCTGGTAGCGGAGATAGCGGTCGTAGATCTGCGCGTGCATCTCGAGCAGCACCTCCGAGCCGCACGCCGCGATCAGCGCGCGGTGGAACTCGCGGTCGTAGCGTTTCCACGTCTCGGCCTTCGAGCGCTCGCCCGCGGCCATGCGGCGCTCCATCGAGGCGAGCTTGTGGTGGGCGGCGACGACGCCGCCCTCCCAGTCCATGTCGCCGGCTTCGAACGAGAGGCGAAGCGCGTGGCTCTCGAGGAGGCACCGCATCGCCGCGATCTCGCGCAGGTTGGCGGCCGAGATCGGCGTGACCTGGAAGCCGCGCGAGCCCTCGGCGACGATCAGGCCTTCGGAGCTGAGGCGGTTGAGCATCTCGCGCAACGTGCTCACGCTGACCTCGTACGCATCGCGCATGCGGTCGAGCGTCAGCCGCTCGCCGGGCGGCAGCCGGCCGAAGACGACGTCGGCGCGGATCCGCCGGTACGTCTTCTCGCCGACCGTGCCGGTGCCCTGCGCCTCGTCGAGCATTGGAGTCCTGGTGGTGCGCCACGCGCCGCGGCGACGGCCGCGCCTGCGGCGATGATACGCAATCGTCGGTGGATCGGTAAATCGTCGGCCCCGATTGCAATCGTCGGACGAACGATCTAACGTCCGCCGACCGTGCGGCATCTGCCGGCGGCAGCCAACGAGGAGACAGCATGTCGTCGACGATCTCGCGCCGCTCGGTCCTGCAGGCCGGCGCTTCCGCCCTCGCCGTCGCGACGGCCGGGCGCACCTTCGCGCAGGCCCTGCCGAAGATGCGCTTCAGCAGCGCGTTCACCGAGCAGGACCCGCGCGCCGATGCGTACAAGGCGTTCGGCGCCGCCATGAAGAGCGACTTCGAGTTCCAGCCGTTCTGGGGCAACACGCTCTTCAAGCAGGGCACCGAGCTGGTCGCCCTGCAACGCGGCAACCTCGAGATGGCCAACCTCGCGCCGCAGGACATCTCGAAGCAGCTGCCGGCGTGGTCGCTGCTGACCTCGGCGTACCTGTTTCGCGACGTCGCCCACCTGAAGAAGACGTTCAAGAGCGACGTCGGCCGCGACTTCGTCAAGATGGCGCGCGACGAGCTGCAGATCGAGGTCATCACGCCCGTCTACTTCGGCGCGCGCCACGTCAACCTCAAGCCCGACCGCACGATCCGCACGCCCGCCGACCTCGCCGGGATCAAGCTGCGCATGCCTCCGGGCGAGTTCTGGCAGTTCCTCGGCGAGTCGATCGGCGTCAACCCGACCCCGGTCGCGTTCGCCGAGGTCTACACCGCGCTGCAGACCGGCGCCATCGACGGCCAGGACAACCCGCTCCTGCTGAGCAAGCTGATGAAGTTCGACGAGGTGACGACGCAGTTCGTGCTGACCGGCCACGTCGTCGGCTACGACCTGCTGACGATCTCGTCGAAGGCGTGGAGCACGCTCAAGCCCGACCAGCAGGCGCGCTTCCGCAGCGCCGCCGAGAAGGCGATCGACGACTACACCGCCAGCTTCGAGGGCAAGGAGAAGGACGCGGTCGCGGCGCTGAAGGCCGAGGGCAAGAAGGTCTACACGCCCGACGTCGCGGCGTTCCGCAGCTACGCCCAGAAGCGCTACATCGACAAGTACGGCAAGGACTGGCCGCCGGGCGCGATCGAGAAGATCAACGCACTCTAGGCGGCAGCGCCGATGGTTCCCGAGGCGAAGCCGCCGCCGGGCGGCGCGGGCATCGTTCGCTGGCTGCAGCGCCGCGCCGACGACGTCGCGGTCGTGCTGATCGCGACGATGTTCGCTTCGTTCCTGCTGCAGATCGCGTTCCGCTACGTCCTCAACCAGCCGCTCGGCTGGACCGAGGAGGTGACGGTGCTGTGCTGGGTCTGGCTGGTGCTGTGGGGTGCTTCGTTCGTCGTCGCCGATGCCGACGAGGTCCGCTTCGACATCGTCTACAACGTCGTCCCAGCGCCGGCGCGCCGCGTCTTCACCATCGTCTCGAGCGTCGCGCTCGTCGTGCTGATGGCGTTGTCGCTGCCGGCGACGTGGCGCTACGTCGCCTTCATGCGGCGCGAGCACTCCGCCTACCTCGGGATGCGCTTCGACTTCCTCTATTCGATCTACGTCGTGTTCGCGGTGGCCAGCATCGCCCGGCAGGCGCGGGTCGCGTGGCGCGCCTGGCGCGGCAGCGCGCCGCCGCCGTCGACCGAAGTCGGCGAGGACCGCGTCGCGTGACGGGCCTGTCGCCGTTCGCGCTGTGCGTGATCGCGCTCGTTGCGCTCGCGGCGCTCGGCCTGCCGATCGGCCTTTCGATGATCGGCGCGTCGATCCTCTACCTGATGCTGGCCGGGCTCGACCCGGGCACCGCGGCCGAGCAGATCCTCAACGGCCTCTTCAACAGCTACGTCCTGCTCGCAGTGCCGCTCTTCATCCTCGCGGCCGACCTGATGAACACCGGCAGCCTCACCGACCGGCTGCTGCGCTTCTGCCTCGTGCTCGTCGGCCGCATGCGCGGCGGGCTCGGCCACGTCAACGTCGTCTCCAACGTCATCTTCGCCGGCATGTCGGGCTCGGCGATCGCCGACGCGGTCGGCATCGGCCGGATCATCATCGGCATGATGACGCGCGACGGGAAGTACCCGATCGCGTACGCGGCTGCGATCACGGCGTCGGCCGCGATCATCGGACCGATCATTCCGCCGTCGATCCCGATGGTCGTGTACGCGCTGGTGTCCGACACGTCGATCGGGTTCCTCTTTCTCGGCGGCGTCGTGCCGGGGCTGTTGCTCGGCGCCGCGTTCATGGCGATCAACGCGGTCATCGCGCGGCGCCGCGACTATCCGGTCGAGCCGCCCGTGCCCTGGCGCACGCTGCCGCGGGTCACGCTCGACGCGTTTCCCGCGCTGCTGCTGCCGGTCATCCTGCTGGTCGGCATCTACGGCGGCGTGATGACGCCGACCGAGGGCGCCGCCGCCGCCGCGGCGTACGCGTTGCTCGCGGCGGCGCTCATCTACCGCGCACTCTCGCGCCGCCAGCTCTACGGCGTGCTGCTGTCGAGCGCGAAGGCGACGACGTCGGTCGGCATGCTGATCGCCGGGGCGCTCGTCTTCAACTACGTGGTCACCGTCGAGAACATCCCGAACGCCGTCGCCCACTTCATGGCCGGCTTCCATCTCACCAAGGCCGAGTTCCTGCTGCTCGTCAACGCCGTCCTGCTGGTGCTCGGCTGCCTGCTCGAGGGCACGACGATCCTGCTCGTCATCGTTCCCGTGTTCATTCCGACGATGAAGGCGCTCGGCATCGACGGCGTCCACTTCGGCGTCGTCGTCGTCGTCAACGTCATGATCGGGCTGCTGACGCCGCCGTTCGGCCTGCTCCTCTTCGTCGTCGCCAGCATGACGCGCCAGCCGCTGATGGCGATCGTGCGCGAGGCGGCGCCCTTCATCGCCATCGCCATCGCGGTGCTGGCGGTGATCACGTTCGTTCCCGAGACCATCCTCTGGCTGCCGCGCGTCATGGGCTACAAGGGATGAGCGATGGAGACCACACGATGAAGCCCCTGTACGTCCTCAACGGCCCGAACCTGAA
>DASSRF010000289.1:0-10554 GCA_035701945.1 Caldimonas sp.
CGCCATCGCCGCTGGCCACTGCGTTCCCGCGTCGCGGCCGAGCGCGCGCATCGCCTCGTTCTTGCGCGCGTTGTCGAGCGAATGGCGGGCGTCGGCGAGGAGCGCAGCGGTCGCGGCGAGCGCCTCGCCGCCGTTCGCGCAAGACGCGTTGCGCGGCGCCGGCGGCAGCTCCGCGGTCGCGGCGAGCGCCGCCGCCGCGGCGCGGCCGTCGAGCGCGGCGGCGAGCAGCAGCACCGCGTTGGCGCGCGCCTCGGCGTCGCCGCGCGCCGGCTCGGCGCGCGCCGGCCGCGCGAGCGAGGACTCGACCCAGCGCGCGGCGCAGCGCAACGGCAGCGGCCCGGCGCCTGGCGCGAGCTGGAATCGCTCGACGAACGGCGCGACGTCGGATTCGATCGCCGCGATCGCGTCGGCGCGTTCGCGCACCGCGGCGTCGCCGTCCGGGTCCGAACCGGCGAGAGAGCGCGCGCGCTCGTCGGCGGCGCGCAGCGGCCGCGCGAACGCCTCGGTCGCGCGGCCGATCGCGAGCGCGAGTGGCGCCGGGATGGCGTCGAGTTTGCGCGTCGAGGCCGACACGAGGCGACTTCCGCAGAGCGTGCCGGCGACGTCGGGCGCGGCGAGCGCGGCGACGGCGTCGCACGTCGCCGGCAGCACCGGATCGGGCAGGCCGACGACGGCGATGCCGCGGTCGAGAAAGCGCTGGTCGCGGCCGGGATCGAGCGGGGCGATGCGGGCGAAGAGCGGAACGAGCCAGGCGATCGCGGCGGCGACGAGCGCGAGCTCGACGAGCGCCGGCACGCCGCGCGCGAGCCGCGCCAGCGGCGGCGCGGGCGACGGCACGGCGGCGGCGCTGGCGGACATCCGGTGCTCGGCCGCGCCAGGCGTCAGTGCGGCGCCGGCAGCGCTTCGCTGCGCAGCGCGCCGAGGCGCACCGTGTCGCCCGGCGAGAACGGCGGCGGGTGGTCGAGCCGCAGCGTCTGCGAGCGGCCGTCGCGGCTGCGGACGACGACGTCGTATTGCGCGCGCTGCTGCGTCGCCTGCTTGCCGATCTCGTGGCCGGCGAAGGCCCCGCCCAGCGCGCCGAGCAACGCGAGCATGCGGCGGTGGTGCGCTTCGCCGAGCTCCTTGCCGAGCACCGCGCCGGCGATCGCGCCTGCCACCGCACCGATCGGACCGCCGGGCACCGGCTCGACCAGCCGCACCGACTGGACGAACGCGCAGTCGTCGCACGATGCGCGCTGCGGCGCGCGCGCGACGACGAGCGAGGGAGGCGCGACCTCCGCCACGGGGGGCGCGGGCACGGGAGCGGTCGTTGGAGGCATCGGGTGCGGGATCGGCGTCGCGACTGCAGCCGGCGCCGGCGCGGCGATCGGCGGCGGCGCTTGCGCGGCGGCGACGCGCGACTGCGCGCGTTCCGCGTCGGCCCACGGCAGCGGCGTCGCGGCGAGCAGCAGCGGCTCTTCGAGCGCTGCAGTCGCGAGCCTGCCGTCGTGCTGCAGCGTCGCCGTGACGCGGCTCGTGGCGGCGATCGCGTCGCGCCGATCGATGAGGTAGGTCCCTTCGTAGACGCCGGGCTCGCTCTCGCGCAAGGCGAGGACGTGCCAGCCGCCTTCGATGCGCAGCGACACCGTCGCGTCCGGCGTGCCGTAGACCGAGAAGCGGAGCGGAACGCCGGCGGCGAGCGCAGCGACCTGCTCGACCTCGACGCCGTCGATCGCCACCGCAGCCGACGCGGCGCCGTGCGCGCCGGGAGCCCCGACCGCCAACGGCGCGGCGAGGGCGGCCGTCAGCACGAGACGATGCAAGAACACGATGCCTCCACGACTGCCTGCTGCCCGGCAGCGCAAGGAACCCACGCGCCCGCGCGCAGCACGCGGGATCGCCGCTTCCAGCAGCCAAGGCTAGCCCGAGTCGGACCGTTTTTCGGCGCGGCGCGCCGGCTTTACGAAAGACTACGTTGGCTCGGCACGAAGGTCGGCGTCTTCGGTCAACGCAGCAGCCGCTTTGCCGTTGATGGGGCCATCACGACGACCGATCCATGCCCATGAAGCTCGTCGAATGCTGGCGATGGCGCTTTCGCGATCCCAAGTCGGGTCGCATGTGCCGGACGATGTACGCGCTCTGCGAACAGGAGGCGCGCAGGTTCGTCGACGCCGAGCGCATCCCCGGCACGCTGGTCATGCGCGAGGTCGACGACGCCGACTTCGCCGACACGCTGCCGCACGTCGGCACTCCCGCGATCGGCTAGCGGCTCAGCGCGCGCGCTCGGCGTCGCGGCCGAACGCCGGCCAGCGCGTCCGCGGTCCTGCGAGGCCGGGCGGCGGCACGAAGCGGTCGCCGGCGACGAGGCCCGTGGCGACGCCGAGCCGCGCCGCGAGATGCGCCGCGTCGTACGGCGCGTGCACCTTGACGTCGTTGTCGAAGTAGACGTAGACGTCGCGCCGCGCGCGCCGCGGTGCCGGTTTCGACGACGCGAGGCGCGCGTCGTCGACCTGGCCGCCGCTTCGCCACGCCGCGATCCGCGCCGCCCAGCGGTCGAGCGCGGCATCGCCGTAGCCGCTCGCGTAGAGCTCCTCGTCGCCGTGCAGGCGGACGTAGACGAAGTCGGCGGTGAGGTCCTCGAGCAGCGGCCAGCGTCCCGCGGTGTCGGCGACGACCAGCGCGATCCGGTGCCGCCTGAGCAGCGCGACGAACGCCGGATCGACGAAGCTCGGATGACGGATCTCGACCGCGTGGCGGAGCGGCCGCACCCGGTCGATCGCGAGCCAGGCGCGTCCGGCGAGGCGCTCGTCGTGGCGCTCGGCGAGCGCGAGCGCCGCCGCCGTGTCGCGCGGCAGCGCAGCGAAGAAGGCGTCGAAGCGCTCGCCGTCGAAGCCGAGCTGCGGCGGGAACTGCCAGAGGATCGGGCCGAGCTTGTCGTCGAGCCGCAGCACTCCCGAAGCGAAGAAGTTCGCGAGCGCCGCGCCGACGCGGCGCAGCTTCAGCATGTGCGTGATGTAGCGCGAGCCCTTGACCGCGAACACGAACCCGGGCGGCGTCTCGGCATGCCATGCGGCGTACGACTCGGGCCGCTGCAGCGAATAGAACGAGCCGTTGATCTCGATCGTCGGCAGCATCCGCGAAGCGAACGCCAGCTCGCTTCGCTGCGGCAGCCCGTCGGGATAGAAGACGCCGCGCCAAGGGCCGTAGCGCCAGCCCGAGATGCCGATCCGAACGTCGCCCGCGGCCGCCATGCTGCGGGCGGAGCAAGCGGAACGCCCGACCAGCGCGGCTCGAAGTGATGGCGCGAACGTCTTGCCGCGCACGCGCTTTCAGCCGTCGGCCTGGTCGGCAGCGTTGCCGCCGGCGCCGAGATACGCCTTGATGCGGTCGACCCGGGCGCCGACCTGCTGCACCGCCTTCAGAAGCGCCTCGTCGGTGGTGCCGAGCGCCTCGCACCAGCGGCGGACCGATTCGGCGTCGCCGACGTCGACGGTCGCCTGCGAGCGCGGGTCGTCTGCTGCTTCGGTCTCGCGCGTCATGCCGGTCTCCTCGCCCGTCCGGAATCGGCTCCTGCACGCGGCGTGCCGCTGCTGCGCGCGGCGCGGGCCGCCTCGACCAGCGGCCGGGCGTGGCAGCCTTCGAGGTGGTCGTCGACGAGCCCCATCGCCTGCATGAACGCGTACACGGTCGTCGGCCCGACGAAGGTCCAGCCGCGCCGACGCAGGTCCTTCGAGAGGGCCAACGCCTCGGCGGGGACGCCGAGCGAGCGCAGCCGCGCCAGCGTGAGCGGCTTCGGCCGCGCCGACGCCTCCGGCTCGAACTGCCAGACGTAGGCCGCGAGCGAGCCGAATTCGTCGATCAGAGCGAGCGCGCGCCCGGCGTTGGCGATCGCCGACTCGATCTTGCCGCGGTGGCGGACGATCCCGGCGTCGGCGAGGAGGCGAGCGACGTCGCTGGCGCCGAAGCGCGCCACCGCGTGCGGATCGAATCCGGCGAAGCCGCGCCGGAACGCATCGCGCTTGTGCAGGATCGTCTGCCAGCTGAGGCCCGCCTGGAAGCCTTCGAGGCAGAGCTTCTCGAACAGTCGCCGGTCGTCGTCGACCGGGAAGCCCCACTCGCGGTCGTGGTAGTCGCGGTACGCGGCGCTCGGCCGGCACCACGAGCAGCGGACGACGCCGCCTTCGCTGAAGAGGCCGTCGCGCTCGCTCATCGCGATGTCCCGCCGGCCGAGTCGTGGCGGGCGTTTGCAGCGCTGTTCGTGCGTTCTGCCGCGCCGAGACGGTGTTCCAATCGGCCAACCATCGGTTTCTCCGCCGCGCCGCGGCCGCCAGCCGCTACATTGCGGCGCGGCCCGTAGTCTGCTGCAGGTCCGGCCGTCCCCGCCATGCCCGTCATCGCCGTCGTCAATCGCAAGGGAGGAAGCGGCAAGAGCACGCTCGCCACGCACCTCGCGTCGCATTACGCGAACGCGGGGGTGCCGGTCATGCTCGGCGACGTCGACCGCCAGCAGTCGACGCAGACGTGGCTGCGCGCGCGCGCCTTGCGCGACCTGCCGAACAGCGCGCCGATCGTCGGCTGGGCGGTCGACCCGAAACGCGTGCTGCGCCCGCCGGCGGGAGTCACCCACGTCGTCCTCGACACGCCCGGCGGGCTGCGCGGCTTCGACCTGGCGCGCGTCGCCGCCTTCGCCGACGTCATCGTGATGCCGGTCTGCAACTCGATCTTCGACCGCGAGTCGGCCGGCGAGTGCTTCGCCGAGCTGACGGCGCTGCCCCGCGTCGCGAGCGGCCGCTGCAAGGTCGCGGCGGTCGGCATGCGCGTCGACGCGCGCACCCGCGGCGCCGAGACGCTCGCGGCGTGGGCGCGCTCGATCCACCTGCCCTTCGTCGGCGTCGTGCGCGAGGCGCAGGCCTACGTCCGCTGCGTCGAGCAGGGCCTCACCGTCTTCGACCTCGGCGATCCGGCGTCGCAGGCCGACGTCGCGCAGTGGAAGCCCGTCGTCGGCTGGATCGACGCCGCGCTGCGCGCGCTGCCGCGGCCGGTCGTGCGGGGCAACCCGAGCGTGGTGCGACAGCAGGTCGAGGCCGGTGCCGCGCGCGACGACGATCTCGTCGCCCGCATGGCGTCCAACGATCTCGACGGCGACCCCGACGCCGAGGTCGGCGCGCCCGCAGTCGCGGTCATCGAGCGTCCGCTTGCCGCGGCGCAACGGGTCGCTGCTGCAGCATCGCCGGCACGCGCAGCGCAGCAGGCGTCGAAGCCCGCGACCGCGCGGCCGCGCGCCGCCGCTCCTGCCCGCGGCTTTCGCTTCGGCGCGCTCTTCGGCTGGCTGGCGCCGCGCTTCCTGCACCGCTGAGCGGCTCCGCGCGGCGCGCGTCGCCGTGACCGAGAATGCGGCGCCCTTCCGCCGCGACCGCGCCCTGCCATGCTGACCCTGCTCTTCGACGGCGTCGCCTACGGCATGCTGCTGTTCGTGCTCGCCGTCGGGCTGGCGGTGACGCTCGGGCTGATGAACTTCATCAACCTCGCGCACGGCGCCTTCGCGATGGCCGGCGGCTACGTCACGGTGCTGCTGATGAACCGGCTCGGCGTGCCGTTCCTCGCCTGCCTGCCGATCGCGTTCGTCGTTCCGGCGCTGCTCGGCGCGGTCCTCGAGCGCACGCTCTACCGGCCGATGTATGCGCGGCCGCACCTCGACCAGGTGCTCTTCTCGATCGGCCTCGTCTTCATGGCGGTGACCGCGGTCGACTACTTCGTCGGCTCGATGCAGCAGAACATCAACCTGCCGGCGTGGCTGCAAGGCCGGCTGCCGATCGAGGCGGTCGGGATCGGCAAGTACCGCCTGTTCATCATCGTCACGTGCGCGGTCCTGACGGTCGCGCTGCAGTGGATGCTGTCGCGGACGCGCTTCGGCAGCCGGCTGCGGGCGTCGGTCGACGACCCGCGCGTCGCCGGCGGGCTCGGCCTCGACGTCAACCGCATCTTCCTCGCGACGTTCGCGGTCGGCTCGGGCCTCGCCGGCCTCGGCGGTGCGCTCGGCGCCGAGGTGCTCGGCCTCGACCCCACGTTCCCGCTCAAGTTCATGATCTATTTCCTGATCGTCGTCTCGGTCGGCGGGACGACGACGATCACCGGGCCGCTGCTCGCCGCGCTGCTGCTCGGCATCGCCGACGTCGCCGGCAAGTACTACGTTCCCAAGCTCGGCGCCTTCATCGTCTACACGGCGATGATCGCGATCCTGCTGTGGCGTCCGCAGGGCCTGTTCGGGCGGGCGGCGGCACGATGACTTCGGCATCGCGAGCCGCGGCACCGGGCACCGCGCCGCGCGCGAGCCCGCAGTCGCCGGCAGCGCTCGCGCTGGCGCGCGCGGCGCGCTGGCGCTGGTGGGAGGTCGCGCTCTTCGCCGCGCTGCCGCTGTCGTGGCTGCTGCTGCCGAGCCAGTCGCTGCTGCTCAACGAGATCGCGATCGTCGCCCTGTTCGCGGTCTCGCTCGACCTCGTCCTCGGTTACGCCGGCATCGTCTCGCTCGGCCACGCCGCCTTCTTCGGCTTCGGCGCGTACGCGGCGGCGCTGTTCGCGAAGGACGTGATGCCCGATCCGCTCGTCGGCCTCGTCGTGGCGGTCGCCGCGAGCGCGCTGCTCGGGCTCGCGACGAGCGTGCTGATCCTGCGCGGCAGCGACCTGACGCGGCTGATGGTGACGCTCGGCGTCGCCTCGATCCTCTACGAGCTCGCCAACAAGCTCGACTGGCTGACCGGCGGCGCCGACGGCCTGCAGGGCGTCGTGATCGGGCCGATCACCGTTCCCGGAACGTCGCTGCCGGGCTTCGCGTTCGACCTGTCGGGGCGCACTGCGTACGCGTACTCGCTCGTCGTCCTCGCGGTCGTTCTCGTCCTCGCGCGCCGTCTCGTGCACTCGCCGTTCGGCGTGTCCCTGCAGGCGCTGCGCGACAACCGGCTGCGCACCGCGAGCATCGGCATTTCGACGTCGCTGCGCCTCGTCGTCGTCTACACGATCGCCGCCGCGATCGCCGGCGCCGCGGGCGGGCTGCTCGCGCAGACGACCGGCTTCGCGTCGCTCGACGTCTTCGACTTCCACCGCAGCGCCGAGGTGCTGCTCGTCCTCGTCATCGGCGGCACCGGCTACCTCTACGGCGGCATCTTCGGCGCGATCGTCTTCAAGCTGCTGCACGACCTGATCGCCGCCTGGACGCCGCAGTACTGGAACTTCTGGCTCGGTCTCTTCCTCGTCGTCCTCGTCCTCGTCGGCCGCGACCGCTTCGTGCGGCCGTGGACCTGGTTTCGCGGCAGGCGCGCGACGCGATGACGGCAGTCCTCGAGACGCGCTCGCTCGTCAAGCGCTTCGGCGGCCTGGCGGCGACCAACGACGTCTCGCTCACGGTCGAGCGCGGCGCGCGGCACGCGCTGATCGGCCCGAACGGCGCCGGCAAGACGACGCTCATCAACCTGCTCACCGGAGTGCTCGAGCCGACGGCCGGGACGATCCGTCTCGACGGCGACGACATCACCCGGCTCGCGCCGCACCTGCGCGTCCGCCGCGGCATGGTGCGCACCTTCCAGATCACGCAGCTCTTCCAGTCGCTGACGCCGCTGTCGTCGCTCGCACTCGCGCTCTCGGTGCACCGCGGCCGCAGCGCCGGCGGCTGGCGCCGCCTCGGCCACGATCCGGGAGTCGCAGCCGATTGCGAGCGGCTGCTCGACCGCTTCCGCCTCGTCGATGTCATGGAGCAGCCGGTGCACGCGCTCGCCTACGGCAAGCGGCGGCTCCTCGAGATCGCGATGGCGCTGGCGTGCGCGCCGCGCGTGCTGCTCCTCGACGAGCCCGTCGCCGGCGTTCCCGAGGGCGAGCGGCAGGAGATCTTCGAGACGATCAGCGCCATGCCCCCCGACGTCTCGATCCTGCTGATCGAGCACGACATGGACCTCGTCTTCAACTTCGCGCGCACGGTGACGGTGCTCGTCAACGGCGCCGTGTTCGCCGAAGGCGACGTCGAGACGGTCTCGAGCGATCCGCGCGTCAAGGCGGTCTATCTCGGCGAGGATGCGCATGCGTGAGCTGCTGCGCGTCGGCAACCTCTCCGCGGGCTACGGCGAGGCCGTCGTCGTCCACGGCGTCGACCTCGTCGTCGAGGCCGGGCGGTCGCTGGCGCTGCTCGGCAGGAACGGCACCGGCAAGACGACGCTCCTCAACACGCTGGTCGGCGTGACGCGGCGCCACGGCGGCACGATCGCGCTCGCCGGCCGCGACGTCACGGCGCTGCGCGCGCACGAGCGCGCCGCCGCCGGCATCGGCTGGGTGCCGCAGGAGCGCAACATCTTCAAGTCGCTCACCGTCGACGAGAACCTGACCGCGGTCGCCCGGCCCGGGCCGTGGACGCCCGAGCGCGTGTACGCGATGTTCCCGCGCCTCGCCGAGCGGCGGACCAACCTCGGCACGCAGCTCTCGGGCGGCGAGCAGCAGATGCTCGCGGTCGGGCGCGCGCTCGTCCTCAATCCGAAGCTGCTGCTGCTCGACGAGCCGCTCGAAGGGCTGGCGCCGATCATCGTCCAGGAGCTGCTGCGCTCGATCGAGCAGCTCGTCGCCGCCGAGGGCATGTCGGCGATCATCGTCGAGCAGAACCCGCGGCTCGTCCTGCCGATCACGCACGACGCCGTCGTCCTCGACCGCGGCACGGTGGTCCATGCGGCGCCGAGCGCCGAGCTGCTCGCCGACCGCGAGACGCTCGACCGCTGGCTCGCGGTCGCGCGCGCCTGACCGCGCGTGCTCGACCGCGCGTGTCGCGCGGCCGGATGCGCGCGTGTCACGAGCGGATGTAGGCCCAGCCCTGCTGCTGCTTCTTCATCACCTCGACGACGCCCGACGGCACGTAGCCGATGTCGGGAAGCATGTCGGCGGGAACGAGCTTCATTCCCTGCATCGTGTTCTGGCAGGCGTTGACCTTGGCGCCGCTCTTGAGCGCCTCGACGACGCGCTGCCTGACCGGCGAATCGGCCTTCAGCATCAGCAGCCCCGGTCCGTAGGCGACGAGCTCGATCTCGGCACCTTCGCTGCCGACGCCTTCGCGCAGGTTGGCCATGTTGTTGAGGATCATGTTCCAGCGCGCCGGGTCGTTGTCGGTGACCTGGAACAGCGCGCGGTTCTTCGCCGCCTGCGCTTGCGAGGCGGCGGGCAGTGCGAAGGCGACGAGCGCGGCGGCGGCGACGAACGTGCGTCTGGACGTGGTCATCGAAAGCTCCCTGGCGACGGTGCGAGAAGGCGCGGTCAGTGCAGCGGCAGGCCGACGTAGTTCTCGGCGAGCGCGGTCGACGCTGCGGTCGAGTGGACGAGATAGTCGAGCTCGGCGACCTGGATCTTCTGGCCGAACGCGCCGGTCTCGGGGAACTTGTGCATGAGCGACGTGAACCACCACGAGAAGCGCTCGGCACGCCAGACGCGGCGCAGCGAGCGCGCCGAATAGGCGTCGAGCCCGGCGTCGCTCTTGTCGCGGTAGTGCTCGGCGAACGCCTCGGCGAGCAGGCCGACGTCGCCGGCGGCGAGGTTCAGCCCCTTCGCCCCGGTCGGGGGCACGATGTGCGCGGCGTCGCCGGCGAGGAAGAGGCGGCCGAAGCGCATCGGCTCGGCGACGAAGCTGCGCAGCGGCGCGATGCTCTTCTCGATCGACGGGCCGGTGACGATCGTCTCTGCAGCCTCGCGGTCGAGGCGGCGGCGCAGCTCGTCCCAGAACATCGCGTCGCTCCACGCCTCGACCTTGTCGTCGAGCGGGCACTGCACGTAGTAGCGGCTGCGCGTCGTCGAGCGCATGCTGCACAGGGCAAAGCCGCGCTCGTGGTTCGAGTAGATCAGCTCGGGAGAGACGGGCGGAGTCTCGGAGAGCACGCCGAGCCAGCCGAACGGATAGACGCGCTCGAAGACCTGCAGCGCCGTCTGCGGCACGCTCTGCCGGCAGACGCCGTGGAAGCCGTCGCATCCGGCGATGAAATCGCACTCGATCGTGTGCGTCGCGCCGTCCTTGACGTAGCTGACCGACGGCTTGTCGCCGTCGAAGCCGTGCGGCGTCACCTGCTCGGCTTCGTAGATCGTCTCCAGCCCCGCCGCCTCGCGCGCGTGCATCAGATCGCGCGTGACCTCGGTCTGGCCGTAGACGGTGACGTGCTTGCCGGTCAGCTTCTCGAAGTCGATCCGGTGGCGCGCGCCGCCGAACGCGAGCTCGACGCCGTGGTGGACGAGACCTTCGGCGTGCAGCCGGTCGGCGACGCCGGCCTGCTCGAGCAGCGCGACGGTCACCTGCTCGAGGACGCCGGCGCGGATCCGTCCGAGCACGTATTCGGCGCTGCGCTGCTCGACGACCACGGCATCGACGCCCGCCTTCGCGAGCAGCGCCCCGAGCAGCAGGCCGGCGGGACCGGCGCCGACGATCGCGATCTGGGTTCTGCTCACGGTGCGCCCTCCCTCGTCGTTGCGCCGCGGTCGGCGGCAGCGCCGCGCTCGCGCCAGCGCGCGATCAGCCCGGCCTCGCGTGCGCGGTCGAGCTTGCCGCGCAACCTGCGGTCGTCG
>DASSRF010000290.1:0-5789 GCA_035701945.1 Caldimonas sp.
GCGCACGCGCGCGCCGCCGCGCGACAGCAGCTTGAAGCGAAGCGCTGCGCTGCTCTCGGTCGCCGCGTAGACCTTCACCGGGATCGCGACGAGCCCGAAGCTGATCGAGAGCGACGCGATCGATCGGATGGCCACGCCCGACGGTACGGCCGCGCCGCGCCGCAGCCGATCGGAGGGACGCGCGCGTGCACGTAGGAGAGCCCGCGCGCGCCGGCCCGGCATGGCCATTGCCGGAACCGCGTCTCGCACTTTTCGGAGATCCGCCCATGAAAGCGCTCTGCTGGCACGGCAAGCACGACATCCGCTACGAGACCGTGCCCGACCCCACGATCGAGCATCCGCGCGACGCCATCGTCAAGACGACGTGCTGCGCCATCTGCGGCTCCGACCTGCACTTCTTCGACGGCTTCGTTCCGGGAATGAAGTCGGGCGACGTCGTCGGCCACGAGTTCATGGGCGAGGTCGTCGAGGTCGGCGCCGAGAACAAGAAGCTCAAGGTCGGCGACCGCGTCGTCGTCCCGTTCACGATCTGCTGCGGCGAGTGCGACCAGTGCCGGCGCGGCAACTGGTCGGTGTGCGAGCGCAGCAACCGCAAGAAGGCGCTCGGCGACCTGATGTTCGGGCACACGACCGCGGGCCTGTTCGGCTACACCCACCTCACCGGCGGCTACGCCGGCGGCGACGCCGAGTACGTTCGCGTGCCGTACGCCGACGTCGCGCCGGTCAAGATTCCCGACGGCCTCAGCGACGAGCAGGTGCTCTTCCTCGGCGACATCTTCCCGACCGGCTGGCAGGCGGCGGCGGCGTGCGACATCGAGCCGACCGACACCGTCGCGGTGTGGGGCGCCGGGCCGGTCGGCCAGTTCGCGATCCGGAGCGCGCTGATGCTCGGCGCCGAGCAGGTCGTCTGCATCGACAACGTCCCCGAGCGGCTCGACATGGCGCGCGCCGGCGGCGCGATCACGATCGACTTCGACGAGGAGAGCGTCCTCGACCGGCTCCAGGAGCTCACCGCCGGCAAGGGTCCCGACAAGTGCATCGACGCCGTCGGCATGGAGGCCCACGCGCTGCGCTCGGTCGACTCGATGATCGACCGCGTCAAGCAGTCGGTGATGGTCGAGAGCGATCGGCCGCACGTGCTGCGCGAGATGATGTACGTCTGCCGGCCGGCGGGCGTGCTCTCGGTCGCCGGCGTCTACGGCGGCATGGTCGACAAGCTGCCGATCGGCGCCGTGATGAACAAGGGTCTCACGATCCGCACCGGCCAGACCCACGTCAACCGGTGGACCGACGAGCTGCTGCAGCGCATCGTCGACGGCCAGATCGACCCGTCGTTCGTCATCACCCACAGCGTCCGCCTCGAGGACGGCCCAGAGATGTTCAAGACCTTTCGCGACAAGGAGGACGGCTGCATCAAGGTCGTCATGAAGCCATGAGCACCACCACCTTCCAGCACCCGCTCTCCAAAGCCCTGCCGAAGACGCCGCTCGGGCCGATGCGCTCGCCGGCGCGCGCGCTCGGCTGGTTCTCGATCGGCCTCGGCCTCGCCGAGCTGGCGATGCCGCGCAGGCTCGCCCGCGTCGCCGGCATGCCGAACGTGCCGACGCTGACGCGCGTCTACGGTCTGCGCGAGATCGGCACCGGGATCGGCATCCTGACCTCGAAGGACCCGGCGCCGTGGCTGTGGGGCCGCGTCGCCGGCGACGCGCTCGACGTCGCGACCGTCGGCGCGGGCCTCGTCACCGCCGGACGTCCGCTGCGCACGATCGGCTCGATCGCGATGCTGCTCGGCATCGCGTACCTCGACATGAAGGTCGCCGAGCAGGCGCCGCCGGCGCGCAAGCGCGAGAAGCGCGCGCGGCGCGACTACAGCGCGCGCTCTGGATTCCCCCGCCCCGCCCACGAGATGCGCGGCATCGCGCGGCGGCCGAGCAGCCGCAGCGAAGGCGCCGCGGTCGCCAGCGTCGCCGATGCCAGCCCCGCGCGCCCGCTGATGCAGGCCAGCGAGGCGACGACGTCGCACTGACGGCGCGCAGACGACTCTGCATTGCGGCGTAGGCGTTTTCTTGCACGCCGATCAGCCGCGCGCCCGCACGCCTTGCCGGCGATCTGCGCTGGTGCGCGCGCGCATCGGCCCGTATGGTTCGCGCCGGTGCTGCGGCACCGACGCATCGATCGGCGATGCGCCGGAACTCGAGGAGACTTTCGATGGCTGACAACAAGACCCGGGGCCGCACGACGGACCGCAAGCGTCTCAACCTGAGCGAACCCTACGAGGTCGCGTACGCGAAGTCCGATCGCGCCTCGCCCGAGCGCAAGGCGATGCTCGCGAAGGCCGCGGCCAAGCGCAGCGGCGGCGGCGACGGAACGAGCGGGCGGCGGGCGGCCAAGACCGGCGCGAAGAAGGCGTCGGGCTCGGGCGCGCGCAAGTCGGCGTCGACCGCGAGCCGCAAGTCGGCCTCCTCGTCGAGCGGCCGGAAGACGACGTCGGCGACACGCAAGTCGACGGCATCGAAGTCGGCCAGGTCGTCGGCGTCGGGCGGTGCGCGCAAGTCGTCGTCGGCGCGCGGCAGCGCAGGCTCGGCGTCGCCGGCGATGAAGCGAACCAACGCCGCCCCGGCGAAGCCGCGCACGCCGAGCAAGCGCGACACGCCGCACCCGCCGAAGGAGGAGAAGACGGTCGAGAACACGGCGCCGAAGACCATGCGCGAGCCCGACGCGGTCGACCTCCTGACCGACGATCACCTTGCCGTCGCCACGCTCTTCCAGCGCTACGAGCGCCTCGCCAAGCGCGACGCCGGCGCCGACGAGCGGCGCGCGCTCGCCCAGCAGATCTGCGAGATGCTGAAGGTGCACACGCAGATCGAGGAGGAGATCTTCTACCCCGCGGCGCGCGCCGGCGGCATCGACAGCGACAAGCTCGACGAGGCGAAGGTGGAGCACGCGTCGGCCAAGGACCTGATCGCGCAGATCGAGCTCGGCAACCCCGACGACGATCTCTACGACGCCAAGGTGACCGTGCTGCGCGAGTACATCCAGCACCACGTCGTCGAGGAGCAGACCGAGATGTTCCCGAAGTGCCGGCGCAGCGACATGGACCTCGTCACGCTGCGCGGCGAGCTCGAGGCGCGCAAGGCCTCGCTCGAGCCCGCCGGCCTCGCCGGCGACGAAGCCGCCGGGTCGCGCGACGAGCCCGGGCTCCTCTCGCGACTGAGCGACAAGCTGTTCAGCTCGTCCGACGACAAGGGCGCGGGCGCGGCAGACTCGCGCGGCTGACGGCGCCGGAAAGAGCGGGCACCACCGCGCCGGGGCGGTGCTTCTGCTCCAATGGCGCCATGCGCAGATCGATCAGCGGCATCGACCACGCCGTCGCGCTCGTCCGCGACCTCGAGGCCGCGCGCGCACGCTTCGAGCGGCTCGGCTTCACGGTCGCGCCGCGCGGCGTCCACCCGCCCGAGCTCGGCACCGGCAACCACACGGTGATGCTCGAGCGCGAATATCTCGAGCTGATGGGCGTGCTCGCGCCGACCGCGGCGAACGCCCGCTACCGCAGCGCGCTCGCCGCGCGCGAGGGGCTGGCGGCGCTGGCGCTGCAGACGGCAAGCGCGGACGCCGTCGTCGCCGAGATGACGGCGGCCGGATTCGCGGTCGAGGCCCCGGTCGAGTTCGCACGGCCGGTCGTGCTCTCGGACGGCATGCGGACGCAGGCGGCCTTTCGCACCGCGCACTTCGCCGACGGCGCCGCACCCGGCTTTCACGTCTTCTGCTGCGAGCACCGCACCCGCCACGTCACCTGGCGACCCGAGCTGCTCGACCATGCCAACGGCGCGGTCGCGCTCGATCACGTCCTCGCCATGAGCGAGGACCCGCGCACAGACGCCGCGGCGTGCGCACGGTTCTTCGCCGGCGCCGCGACCGAAGCGAGCGACGGCGCGGTCGTCGTCGAGACCGGCAACGCGACGATCCGCTTCCATTCGCAACGCTCGCTCGCCGCGCGCTTTCCCGGCGTCGAACTCGCCGCCGCCGCGACGGCGGGGCTCGTCGGGCTGTCGCTCAGGACGACGTCGCTCGCGAACGCGCGACGCGCGCTCGCTGCCGGTGGCGTGCGTGCCACGCCGACCGCCGACGGCATCGCGGTCGCGCCGGGCGATGCGTGCGGCGTCCTGCTCGTCTTCGCCGAAGGCTGAGCGACGCGCGCCTCGTTCAGCGCGGCGCGTCGTCGGCGCCGCCGAAGGCACGCAGCACGCGGTAGTCGCCGCCCGGCGCCGACTCGACCAGCGCGAAGCCGCGCGCCCGCCAGGCGAGCTCGGGCGGGGGCAGCGGCGGCGCGGCGCCGCGCGCACCGCGGGCGAACGTGACGTGCGGCGAGAACGGACGCGGATCGAGGGCGACGCCGAAGCCGGCGACGACGGCACCGACCGCGGCGTGCAGCGCCGCGAGCGCGGCATCGTCAGCGAACAGCAGCACCGCGATGCCGCCGCGCCAGAGCTCGCGGCGTGTCGCGCGCAGCGCGCTCGGCGCGGGCTCGACCGCCGCGAGGGCAGCCGCGAGCGCGTCGACGCCATCGCGCGCGAACGCGCCGATGAAGTGCAGCGTCAGGTGCAGCTTGGCGGCGGCGACCCGGCGCGCGCGCGGCGGCCACTGCCAGGCGTCGCTCTCGGCGGCGAGTCGGGCGCGAACCGCGCTGTCGGGCCAGAGCGCCGTGAAGAGGCGAACGCGGTCGTCGGGCATCGGACGTTCGCGGCTCCGGGTTAGTCACGTGTCGAGCGCGGAGGCGGCCGGGCAAAGATGCCGGCGGCCGCGACCGCGCGGCTCCCCCCACAGGAGATCTGCAAATGTCGACGATTCGATTCTGGCGCGCCGTGGCCGTCCCCTTCGCCGGCGTCGCCTTGTGCACCGCCGCCGCGCACGCCCAGGAGACGTTCAAGCTCGGCATCGTGAGCTTCCTGTCGGGACAGGCGGCCGAGAGCTTCGGGATTCCGGCGGTCAACGGCGCCAAGGTCGTGATCGACGCGTTCAACAAGGGCGCCGCGCCGGCGCCGTACAACAAGCCCGGCTTCGGCGGCATGAAGATCGAGCCGGTCTACGTCGACGAGAACGGCGGCGCGACCAAGCAGGTGCAGGAGCTGCGCAACCTCTACGACCGCGAGAAGGTCGACGCAGTCGTCGGCTACGTCGGCTCGGGCGACTGCCTCGCCGTCGCGCCGGTCGCCGAGGAGATGAAGCGCTTCCTCATCCTCTACGACTGCGGCACGCCGCGCATCTTCGAGGACAACAAGCTGCAGTACGTCTTCCGCACCGCGTCGCACGCGGCGATGGACAACGTCGCGCTGGCGCGCTACCTGAAGGCGAAGAATGTCAAGGTCGAGACGTTCAACATGATCAACCAGGACTACGCGTGGGGGCAGGACTCGAAGAAGGACTTCACGCTGTCGATGGCCAAGCTCTATCCCGCCGCCAAGCCCGGCGAGGACCAGCTGCCCAAGTTCGGCGCCGGCCAGTACGGCACCGAGATCTCGGCGCTGATGGCCAAACCGGCCGACGTGACGCACTCGAGCCTGTGGGGCGGCGACCTGCAGGCGTTCGTGCTGCAGGCCGCGCCGCGCGGCCTCTTCCAGCGCACGCAGGTCGTCTTCTCGGCGGCCGACCACGTCCTGCCCGGGCTCGGCGAGAAGATGCCGAACGGCGTCATCCTCGGTGCCCGCGGCGCGTACGGCCTGATGTCGCCGAAGTCGGCGCTCAACGACTGGTGGTGGGGCATCTACCAGAAGGCCAACACCGTCTACCCG
>DASSRF010000291.1:0-3366 GCA_035701945.1 Caldimonas sp.
CGACGGCTCGCCAGTAGCGCGCGCGGATCGTGCCGTCGAGCGAGCCCCCCTCGACGTGCGCGCGCAGCGCGAGCAGCCAGTCGGCGCATTCGACGCCGAAGTCGTCGAGCGCCGCCGCGCACGACGCGAGCGTGACCGCGATCTGCAGATGGTTGTCGCCCCCGGTCGCCCAGCCGTAGGCGGCGCGCAGGTTGCCGAGCTCGGGCCTGAGCAGCGCGTCGTGCTCCTCCGACGTCACTTCGCCGTCGCGGTTGGCGTCGTCGGCTCGGGTGAACAGGTCGGCGACCGCACGCGCGTGGCGCGCGAGCGTCTGCGCGCGTTCGCCGTCGGCGAGCTGCTCGAGCGCGAACGCGCGCGCCGACTCGAGCAGGCGATAGCGCGGCACGTTCCGCCCCTCGACCATCACCAGCGACTTGTCGACGAGCGTCGCGAGATGGTCGAGCACGATCGCGCGCTCGAGCTCGCCGTCGGCGGCGACGGCCTGCGCCAGCTCGATCGGGAAGCCGCCGACGCAGACCGCGAGGCGTCGAAACACCGCCTGCTCGTCGGCCTCGAGCAGCTTCGTGCTCCATTCGAGCGCGGCGCGCAACGTCTGCTGGCGCGGCGGCGACGAGCGCGCGCCTCCGGTCAGCAGCCTGAAGCGCGCGTCGAGGTTGTCGCGCACGGGAGCGAGGCCGAGCGTCGCGGCGCGCGCGGCGGCGAGCTCGATCGCGAGCGGCAGGCCGTCGAGCCGGCGGCAGATGTCGACGATCAGCGCCAGGCTGCGGTCGGTCATCTCGAAGTCGCGCGCGGCGGCGCGCAGGCGCGCCTCGAACATCACGATCGCGCCGCATTCGCGCGCGCCTTCGCTCGTCGCGCGCGCGGGCGTCTCGAGCGGCAGCACCCGGTATTGCTGCTCGGACGGCAGGTGCATCGGCTCCTGCGTCGTCGTCACGACCGTCACGTTCGGCGCGCGCTGCACGATCGCGTGCACCAGATCGGCGGCGGCGTCGAGAAGGTGCTCGCAGTTGTCGAGGACGAGGAGCATCGCGCGCCCGGCGATCGCGGCGACGAGCTCGTCGCCGGGCATTTCGCCCTGCAGCGAAAGCGCGAGCGCCTGCGCGACAGCGTGCGGTACGCGTCGCGAGTCGGCGAGACCGGCGAGATCGACGACCCACTCCCCCTCGGGCCAGCGGCCCGCGAGCGAGTGCGCGACCGCGTGCGCCAGCGAGCTCTTGCCGATGCCACCGGCGCCGACGATGCTGACGAGCCGATGCGCGGTGACGAGCGACGCGAGCGACGCGAGCGCGGCGTCGCGGCCGAACAGCCGCGGCGCATCGGCGGCGAGGTTGCCGCGCGGCCGACCGGCAACGGCGCTCGACGGGCCGGCTGCCCGCATGCCCGCCGTGTCGCCCGGCTCGCCTTCGGCGACGACCGGCGCGGTGAAGCGGTAGCCGCGCCCGGGGATCGTCGCGATCGCGCCCGCGCCGAGCACCTTGCGCAGCTGGCCGATCTGGACCGCCAGGTTGTTCTCCTCGACGACGACGCCGGGCCACGCGGCGTCGAGCAGCTCCCCCTTGGCGACGATGCGCGCGCGCCGTTCGACGAGGACCGAGAGCACGTCGAACGCTCGCGCGCCGAGGGGCACGACGACGCCGTCCTTGACGAGCTGTCGTCGTTCGGGCATCAGCTCGAACGGTCCGAAGCGAATCACGCGGCGATTGTGTCGCGCGGCGACCGTGCCGCCGACCGCGGCGATGCGGCGCGTTCGGCCGCCGATCAGTCGCTCGCCGGACGGTCGCGCGGCGGCAGGACGATCGGCTTGACCTCGACCTTGGCGACGCCTTGTTCGCGGCTGATGCCGATGTCCTCCGCGGTCTTCGGCGACAGGTCGACGATGCGACCCTTCGCGTACGGCCCGCGGTCCTGGATCGTCACCGTCGTGCTCTGCCCGTTCTGCAGGTTCGTCACGCGCGCCTGGGTGCCGAGCGGCAGCGTCCGGCTCGCGGCGTTGTCGTCGTCGGCGGACATGCGCGTGCCGTCGGCCATCTTGCGGCCGACGAAGCGGTGCGCATACACCGACGCGACGCCGACGCGCTTCTTGCCCGAGCGGTCGAGCGCCGGCTTCGCGGCGTGCTGCTTCGCGGTGTCGGCGGTCTGGGTCGTGGCGCCGCCCGCGATCGCACGCGGCGCGACGGCGAAGGTCGCGACGGCGAGCGTCGCGAGCAGGGCGCGGTGTCTGCTGGCGTCCATGCAGCGACTCTGGCGCAGCGGGCGCGCGCCGGCGGTCGGGAACCGCCGGTCGCGCGCGTAGGACGGTCGCCTGGTCGCCCGCGGGCGCTGCGCTCAACGCATGCCGGCCTCGCGCCGTTGCCGCCGCTTCGCGACGCCCGCGACGGCGGCGAGCCCGGCGAGCAGGAGCAGGTACGTCTCGGGCTCGGGGACCGCCGCGACGGCGGCGACGTCGCCGCGGATGACGAACGTCATGTCGGGAAGCGCGCCGACGAAGCCGCTCGCATTGCTTCCGGACGCGTGCAGCACGATCGTCGCCACGAAATCGCCGACGGTGCCGTCGTCGAGCAGGACGTCGAGGCCGCCGAACGACGTTCCGGCGACGAGGTTCGAGAACGATCCGAAGCCGGCGAGCGCGAACGGGTCGCCGGCCCCGCCGAGCTCGAATGCGCCGCTCAGCAGGTCGGCGGGGCCGATCGCGCTGTTGAGCACCGCGAGGCTCGCGCTGCGGTCGCCGCTGCCGACGGCGAACGTGCCGAGGTCGAGCGTCCACGTGTTGCCGCTGCGGCTGAGCGTCCCCGCTCCGCCGGTCTGGACGAGCGACGCTTCGGCGAAGTTGTTGACCTGGCCGCGCAACTGCACCGCCGAGCCGGCGAGGGCGAGGTCGGCGAGCTCGCCGTCGTGGCTCGCGAAGCCGACGGTCGCGGTGCCCGCGAAGACGCCGGCGTTCGCGGTGGCGAGGCCGACGCGAAGGCTCGCGGCATCGGTCGCGCCCGCGGCGAGCCCGGCGACGCTGCCGCTCGCCGTGAACGGCGCCGGCGCGCCGCCGATCGACGCGGTGAGCACGTCGTTGAGCGGCGTCGCTGCCGCGGCGTTCGTCACCGAGACGGCCCGATCGGCGACGACGTCGCCGCGGTGGACGATGCCGAAGTCGACGATCGTCGTGTTCGTCTGCGCGACGGCTGGCGTGTAGACGTTCCCGCTCAGCGCGACGTTCTGCGACGGCAGCGCCGCGTCGGGCGCGTTGGTCGTGCCGGCGCCGCTGGAGACGAGGTTGACCGTCGCGTTGCCGTTGAAGCTGCCGGCGGAGGCGGTGTTCAGCGCGATCGCGAGCGCGTTGCTCGACGCACCCGCGGCGAGGCCGGTGATCGTTCC
>DASSRF010000292.1:0-7568 GCA_035701945.1 Caldimonas sp.
ACGCTGCCGATCGCGAGGAACGCCGACGGCTCGTCGATCACCGGCCCGGCGTACGAGTACATCGTCACCGGCAGCGCGTCGTTCACGCTCAACTACCCGGCGGCGACGCTCGACCAGGCTGCCGCGAAGCTGACGCACCGCGTCCACCTCGACGATCCTCCGGTCGAGATCCCGCCGGCCGGGTGGGCGTACAACGCGACCGGGACCGCGATCAATCTCGTCGGCAGCAACTTCGTCGCCAACGACATCTACGAGTTCTCGTACACCGCGAAGGACCCGACCGTCAACGGCCTCGGCTTCGCCGCCGTCCGCGACTGGAACGCGTGGCTGCGGTCGGCGCGCATGGACGACTTCGGCAACAAGAACCCGCTCGCGCGCGACGTCGAACGCATCTACAGCGTCACCGTGTCGCAGCCGGGGCGGTTGCTCAACGACTTCACGAAGCTCGGCTTCAACCAGGCCGAAGACAACAAGAAGGTCTTCGACGGCATGATGCAGTGGATCGCGGCGGGCTCCGGCCTCAACCTCAACTACCGCTTCTCGCAGCCTGCGCGCACCGAGCGCAACCGCCAGGACCATCTCTTCATCGAGAACCGCTTTCCGTTCGCCAACGTGCTGACGACCGACCCGATCACCGGCAAGGTCGACAGCCGCTACGCCAAGTGTGAGCAGAACAACACGTGCCCGCTCGCGGTCGAGATCTACTCGGCGAACGAATACTGGGTGAAGACGGCGTCGCTGCTGCACACGACTCCCGACGGCAAGTCCGACCTGCCCGACTCGCCGTGGGCGCGCAACTACCTGATCTCGAGCCACCAGCACGGCACCGGCAACGCGGCGAGCAAGGGCAACTGCCAGCAGTTCCAGAACCCGCTCAACTCGGCGCCGATCCAGCGCGCGCTCTTCCTCGCGCTCGACGACTGGACCAACGGCGTCGCGCCGCCGGCGAGCCGCGTTCCGCGCCTCGACGACGGCACGCTGGTGCCGCCGCTGCCGCAGTCCGCGGTCGGCTTCCCCAACATCCCGGGCGTGACCTACACCGGGTTGAAGACGACGCGCTACCTGTTCGACTACGGTCCGAACTTCTACGCGACCGGGATCGCGACGATCAACCCGCCGGTGATCACGCCGCCGTACGAGGACAACCCGCTGAACGGGCCGATCTATCCGAGCTTCGTGCCGAAGACCGACAGCGACGGCAACGACATCGCCGGCGTGCGGCTCCCCGACGTGACGGTGCCGCTCGCGACCTACACCGGGTGGGCGCTGCGCGCGGGTCCGCAGGCCAACGACGGCTGCGAGTCGTCGGGCCAGTACATCCCGTTCGCGAAGACCGCGGCCGACCGTGCGGCGAGCGGCGATCCGCGGCCTTCGGTCGAGGAGCGCTATCCGTCGTTCGGCATGTACCGCACGGCGGTGCGCAACGCGATCGACGACCTGGTCAAGGATCGGCTGATGCTCTGCGAGGACGCCGACGACCAGCAGACGCGGCTGCTCGCCGCGGGGCTCGCTGCCGGCGTCCCGGCACCGAACTGCAACGGCCGGCCGCTGCCGATCCCGCACTGCCAGGGCCGCTCCGGGCGCTGACGACGCTGCGCGCCGGCGGCGCGAAGCGCGCGCACGGGTCGTCGCGCGCCGCCGGCGGCGCGCGGACGACCGCGTCGAACGCGTTCGCGGGCAGCGTGCTGTCGGTCTCGACAACGCCGACCGACAGCACGCGCGTCGGATCGAGCGCGAGCCAGCGCGGCACGCCGAGGTCGCGGCGCGCGTGGCCGTTGCCGGCGAGCAGGACGACGCCGGCCGCCGCGTGCTCCTGCAGCACGTGCGCCATGAACGCGTCGCGCGCGTACTGCGCGCGCGCCATCCGCGGCCAGGCGTCGCTCGGCAGCGCGTGGCAGTGGCCGGCGTCGATCTCGTGCTCCTGCGCCGCCTGCCACGCCGGATCGACCGTGCGGTCGAGCCCGAGCGCGGCGATCGTGCCGCGATCGAAGACGGCGCCGTAGCCGCCGCGGACGATGCGCGCGGTGTCGGCCGCCGACACGTTGCCGGCGACGAGCGGCACGCGGTGCGCGAGCGCGAGCGCGACGTACGGTCGGTAGTCGTCCCAGTTCCAGCCGCTGCGGCCGGGCGCGGCGAGGTCGATGACGTGCTGCGCGTCGTCGGGGCGCTCGCGGCGCGCGCGCTCGATGTCGGCCTGGCGCTCGCGGTCGAACTGCTCCATCACGATCGCCGGCCGCCAGCCGGCGGCGAACGCGCGCTCGAGCACCTCGAGGCGCAGTCGCAGCAGCTCGTGGTTGTCGTGCACCTCGCCGAGCAGCACGACCGCGTCGCCGCGCAGGCGCGCTTCCCAGCCGTCCGTCGGCGGCGGCGCCGCGCACGAGGCGAGGACGAGGACGGCGGCGAGCGCGCCGGCGAACGCAGCGCCGATGCGCTTCACGTCGAAGCGCGCGGCGTCTTCGCGAGAACGACGTGCAGCGCGTTCTCGGTCGCAGCGTGGCGGACGACCGAGAAGCCGAGCGCCGGCAGATCGATTCCGCTGAACAGCGCTTCGCCGCCGCCGAGCAGCGCCGGCGCGAGCGCGAGATGGACTTCGTCGACGAGGCCGGCGACGAGGTACTGGCGAACCGTGGCGACGCCGCCGCCGATTCGCACGTCGCTCCCGCCGGCGGCGTCGCGCGCGCGCTCGAGCGCGGAGGCGATCCCGTCGGTGACGAAGTGGAACGTCGTCCCGCCCGCCATCGCCAGCGGCGCCCGCGCGTGGTGGGTGAGGACGAAGACCGGGACGTGGTACGGCGGCTCGTCGCCCCACCAGCCTTTCCATTCGTCGTCGGGCCACGGGCCGCGCACCGGCCCGAACATGTTGCGGCCGAGGATCCACGCGCCGACGCCGGCGAAGCTCGCGGCGGCGAATTCCTCGTCGACTCCGGTCGTGCCGCCGCCGCTCCCGAACATCGCCTGGAACGTCCGCGTCGGCCACGCCCACGCGTGCAGCTGCTCGCCGCCGATGCCGAGCGGCGCCGCGAGGCTCTGCTCGCGGCCCGCTCCGTAGCCGTCGAGCGAAACGCTGAATGCGGCCACTCTCACCTTTGCCATCGCTGTCACTCCTTTGCGGCGATAGTGTGCAACGTGCGCACGACGCTCGATGTCCGCCTCGTCGATCCCGACGCGTTCGAGCCGGGGCTCGTCGTCGACGTCCGCGACGAGAAGCGCGCGCTCCTGTTCGACCTCGGCGAGATCGACCGGCTCGCGCCGCGCGTGCTGCTGCGCGTCTCGCACGCGTTCGTCAGCCACACGCACATGGACCACTTCGCGGGCTTCGACCACCTGCTCGCGCTCGGCCTCGGCCGCATGCGAAGGCTCGCGCTCTGGGGCGGACCGGGCTTCGTCGACCAGGTCGAGCACAAGCTGCGCGCCTACACCTGGAATGTCGTCCACCGCTACGAGGTGCCGATGACGATCGAGGCGCACGCGATCGGCGACGACGGCACGCGCACGCAGGCGACGTTCGACAGCACGCAGCGGTTCGCGCGCTGCGACGGCCAGCCGCAGGTCGATGCCGCGTCGGCTGGCGGTGTCGCCGTCCTCCTCGACGAGCCGCTCTTTCGCGTCAGCGCCTGCATCGTCGACCACGAGATGCCGGTGCTCGCGTTCGCGATCGACGAGAAGGCGCAGGTGCGCGTCGCCGTCGATCGCATCGCGGCGATGGGGCTCGCGACCGGTGCCTGGCTGCGCACGCTCAAGCACGCGGTGCTTGCCGGCGCGCCGGACGAGACGCCGATCGACCTCGCGTGGCGCGACCGCGGCGGCGAGCACGCGGAGCGGCGCAGCGTCGGCGAGCTGCGCGCGCTCGTCCTCGACACGATCCCCGGGCGCCGCATCGGCTACGTCACCGACCTTCGCTCCACGCCCGACAACGTCGCGCGGCTCGCGCGCCTGCTCGACGGCGTCGACGTGCTGCACATCGAGTCGGTCTTCCTCGACCGCGACCGCGACCACGCGGCGCGCAAGAACCACCTCACGGCGCGGCAGGCCGGGGAGATCGCGCGACGGCTGCGCGCGAAGAAGGTCGTGCCGTTTCACTTCTCGCCGCGCTATCGCGACCGCGACGAATCCGCATTGCGCGACGAGGTCGCCACTTGGCACATGCCGTGCCCATCGACGTGCTCGCATTCCTGATGCGCACTACTCGACTGGTGCGTTTACACGCGCGATGCGCGCTTCTAGGATGGCTCGGCACGGTTCGCACTGGAGGAGCGAGGGCTTCGCGCTCGATCGTTTCTTCGCCGGCCGCGGGGGCGGGCTCTCGCCTTGCAGTCGTGTGCAGCCGCGCGGAACAACGACGAAGACACGCTCTGAGGAGAGATCGATGCGCACGAGACGACTCGCTTTCGTCGTCGCCGCGGCCGCGGCGACGGCAGTGACCCTGACGCTCTGGTCCGGACAGACCGAAGCGCAGCGGGTCAGGCCCAACATGACCCGCTACCAGGTCGACGGCAACTGGCCCAAGCCCTTCCCGACGACCCCCGACCCGGTGACCGGGCGGCCGCGGACGTGGATCCCCGGCGAGGTCGCCGGCACGTGCGTCGACTCGCAGGACAACGTCTACATCGTGACGCGCGGCAACCTGATCGCACCCGAGGACGTCAAGGGCGTCGCGGCGCCGCCGGTCATGGCCTTCGATCCGGACGGCAACACGATCGCCGGCTGGGGCGACCGCAACGTGCTGCCGAACGGCATCCACGGCTGCTTCATCGACTACCAGGACAACATCTGGATCGCCGGCAACGGCGACGGCATCGTCCAGAAGTACAGCAAGACCGGAAACCTGCTGCTGCAGATCGGCACGCGCGGTGTGTGCGACAACCCGCCGGCCAACACCTGCGGCAACTCGGGCGCCAACCCGGACGCCAACCAGAGCCACACGCTGCTGAACCAGCCGGCCGACATGTACGTCGACCCGAACCCCGACCCGATCACCGGGCAGCGCGGCAGCGTCTACATCGCCGACGGCTACGGAAACCACCGCGTCGTCGTCTTCGACGCGCAGGGCAACTGGCTGCGGCAATGGGGCGGCGTCGCCGGCACGGTCAACAACGTCGTCACCGACTTTCCCGACAAGTTCGGCGCCGGCGACGGCGGCCACCCGCACTGCGTCGTGATCGGTTCCGACTTCATGGTGTACGTCTGCGACCGCCAGAACGACCGCATCCAGGTGTTCACGAAGACCGGCCAGCTCGTTCGCGTCATGCCGGTCCTCCCGGGCACCGGCGCGACGCCGTTCCCGAACGGCACCCCGGGCCTCGGCACCGCCGGCTCGGCGTGGGACCTCGACTTCTCGAACGACCCCGGCCAGTCGATCATGTACGAGGCCGACGGCGGCAACGAGCAGATGCTGCTGATGGATCGCCTCGTCGGCACCATCCTCGCCAAGTTCGGGCAGCCGGGTCGGCAGGCAGGCCAGTTCACCTTCCTGCACACGGTGGCCAGGGACTCGAAGGGCAACCTCTACACCGGCGAGACGATCAACGGCCGCCGGATCCAGAAGTTCGTGCCGTGCCGAGGCCTCGGCCAGCGTTGCAACTGAAGCGCGCGTTCCTGCTCGCGGCGGCGCTCGTCGCCGCGAGCGTCGCGTGGGCGCACGAGTTCACGCTCGAGGCGCTCGTCAGCGCCTTCTTCAAGGTCGACGCGAAGGAGGCGCACCTCGTCATCCGCGCGCCGCTCTACCTCTTCAAGGAGGTGCGCTTCCCGGTGCGCGGCGTCGAGGTCGACGTCGAGCACTCGGGCGACGCGATGCAGCGCGCGCTCGCCGCGCTGCAGCGCTCGGTCGTCGTCACCGCGAACGGTCGGCCGCTGACCGCGAGCGCTGCGAGCGGGCGGCTCGCGCTGCCGTCGAACCGGTCGTTCGAGACGTACGACCACGCCGTCGCGCACGTCGCGACGCCGGTCGAGCCCGACACCCGGATCATCGTCGACCAAGGCTACGTCGACGCGCACTTCGTCTATCCGATCGACTCGGCGGACGCGGTGTTCGCGCTGACGACGTCGGCCGGCCAGGAGATCGGCACCAAGCTCGCCATCCGCTTCCTCGGCCCGCACGGCGAGGAGCGCGCGGTGCTCGTCAGGAGCGGCGCGGGAACGGTCGAGCTCAACCCGAGCCTGCTCGGCGCCGCGCGCGGCTTCGTCGGCCTCGGCGTCATGCACATCGCGACCGGGCTCGACCACCTGCTCTTCCTGCTCTGCCTGGTCGCGCCGCTTCGCAGGGTCAAGCCGCTGCTCGCGATCATCACCGGCTTCACGGTCGCGCACTCGTTCACGCTGATCGGCTCGGCGTTCGGCCTCGCGCCGCAGGGCGCGTGGTTCGGCCCGTTCGTCGAGATGATGATCGCGATCTCGATCGTCTACATGGCGATCGAGAACGTCATCGGCGTCAGCGTCACGCGGCGCGCACTGCTCGCGATCGGCTTCGGCCTGGTGCACGGCTTCGCGTTCTCGCAGGGGTTGCAGCAGGAGCTGCAGTTCGCCGGCGCGCACCTCGTCGCCGCGCTCTTCGCGTTCAACATCGGCATCGAGATCGGGCAGCTGCTCGCGCTCGCCGTGCTGCTGCCGCTGCTCGCGCTCGTCCTGCGCCACGTGCTGCCGGGACGGGTCGGCTCGATCATCCTGGCGCTGCTCATCGGCCACGTCGGCTGGCACTGGATGGTCGACCGCTGGGACGCGGTGAACCGGGTGCCGTGGCCGAGCCTCGCTCCGGACGACCTGATTCCGGTGCTGCTCTGGGCGCTCGGCCTCGCAGCGGCTGCTGCCGGCGTGCGCGCGCTGCTCTCGAAGCTGCGCGTCGAGCCGGCGATCGCGCCGCGCGGCGATCGCTGAGCTCGCGCCGCACCGCCTCGAACGCCAAGATTCGCACGCTCGGCGGCCCCGGCACGCTCGCCGGGGACGCGCGGGCTCAAGCGGCCGCCTGAGGGCGCCGAAACGACGTAGGTCGAAAAGCCGCACGAGCAGGCCATGGCCGCCAAACCTTCGAAGTCGATCGGGTCACGCACCGACGCGGGCGCGCCGCCGCCCAAGCGCCGTTCGCTCGAGTGGGTGCGCGAGGTGCTCGGGCGTCAGATCCGTCTCGAGGTCGGCCGCAAGCGTCAGCCGCAGCGTGCCGCGCTCGACGAGAAGAAGCGCGAGGACAAGCGCGCGGACGACGAAGCCGTTCCGATGTCGCTCGTCATGCAGCAGTGCGCCGAGATCGGCGCGCGCCTGCTGATCCACGACCCGGCGACGCAGCCGGTGCGCCACCTCTTCATCCTCCACGACGAGCTGCGCAACGGCGGCTGGGAGCGCGTCGAGAAGCTGCCGCTCAAGGTCATCGAGCGCGCGCTCACCGAGGCCGAGATCCTCGACTGCTCCGAGCCTTCGCCGCTGCTGACGACGATCGTCGCCGAGCTGCGCGAACAGAAGGCCGCCGCCGAGGACCGCGCCGCCCGCGAGGCGGCCGAAGGCGACTGGGAAGTCCCGAAGGTGCCCGAGGTCTCGGACAGCGACTTCGCCGAGTGGGAGCTGATGGAGCGCAGCTGGGC
>DASSRF010000293.1:0-5322 GCA_035701945.1 Caldimonas sp.
AGCGCGGCAAGGCGCCGCAGCGCCTCGGCCTGGCCGTGCCGCTGCGCGACGCGTCCGAAGACCTCGGCGCGCAGATGCCACAGCTCGTGGAGGCGGTCGGTCTCGGCGATGCGGTCGAGCGTGTCGGCGGCGGCGTCGCTGCGGATGTCGAACAGCGCCTCGGCGAAGTCGAGCCTGGCCGCTGCGATCGCCTCGCCGCGGCCGCCCGACGGCGGCGAATCCGCGGCTGCGACTCGCCAGCCGCTCGCCATCAGCCACTCGCCGAGCCGCGACGGCCAGCTGCGCTCCTCGTTCGGCGGCGGCACGCTCTCGACGGGCGAGCGCGACGACGACCGCGCGAGCGCGGTCGACGACGAAAGCAGCCAGAAAGAGAGGAGAGAGCGAAGCATCGGCGGCGACGGCGCCGGCAGTGCCGGTGCTCGCCATTGTTCGAGCCGCGTCCGCGCGCCAAGGCGCGAAAAGCGGGCGCGCGACGGCTCAGTTCGGAACCGCGCTCAGAGGTGCGCCGGGAGCCAGGTGATGCCGGCGAATGCCGAACGCTCGCGCTCGCCGTGCGGCAGCGCGCTCACATGAGCATGTTGTTGCGAATGAGGCCGACGGCGAGGCCCTCGATCGCGAACGCGTCGCCGGCGCCGACGACGATCGTCTTGAAGTCGGGGTTCTCGGCGACGAGCTCGACGCCGCTGCGCGTCCGCTTGAAGCGCTTGACGGTGACGTCGTCGCCGAGCCGGGCGACGACGATCTGGCCGCTGCGCGCCTCGCTCGCCTTCTGCACCGCGAGGAGGTCGCCGTCCATGATGCCGGCGTCGCGCATGCTCATGCCGCGCACCTTGAGCAGGTAGTCGGGCCGGCGCGAGAACATGCTCGCCTCCATCAGGAACGTGCGGTCGATGTGCTCCTGGGCGAGGATCGGGCTGCCGGCGGCGACGCGGCCGACGAGCGGCAGCGAGAGCTGCGCGAGGCTCGGCAGCGGCAGGCTGAACTGCTTGCCGCGCGCCTGGTTGAGCGCGCGCAGTGTGTCAGACTGCAGACGGATGCCGCGCGACGTGCCGCCGACGAGCTCGATCACGCCCTTGCGCGCGAGCGCCTGCAGGTGCTCCTCGGCAGCGTTGGCCGAGCGAAAGCCGAGCTCGGCGGCGATCTCGGCGCGCGTCGGTGGCGCGCCGGTGCGCTCGATCGCGCTCTGCACGAGGTCGAGGATCTGCTGCTGACGGTCGGTGAGCTTCGGCGTCTCGGGCATCGTGTGCTCCTCTGGCGGCTCCGATGGCTGAACAAACATCCAGTCCTGTATTTTCATCCAGTTTCGCCCAAATGCAAAGCCATCCCTCGACCGTCGTCGTGCTCGGCACCGGAGGGACGATCGCCGGCGAGGCGGCGTCGCCCGACGACGACCTCGGCTACCGCTCGGCGTCGCTGCCGGTCGCGTCGCTCGTCGGTGCGTTGCGGCTGCCGGAACGCTTCGCTGTCGAGAGCGAGCAGGTCGCGCAGATCGACAGCAAGGACATGGACTTCGCGACCTGGCGCGCGCTCGCCGTCGCTGCCCGTCGCCATCTCGCGCGCGCCGGGGTCGCCGGCGTCGTCGTCGCGCACGGCAGCGACACGCTCGAGGAGACGGCGTTCTTTCTCGATCGCGTCGTCGCACCGACGAAGCCCGTCGTGCTGACGGCGGCGATGCGGCCGGCGACGTCGCGCCACGCCGACGGTGCGCGCAACCTTCGCGACGCCGGCATCGTCGCGACGGCGCCCGGCGCGCGCGGCGTCGTCGCGGTCGTCGCCGGGGTCGTCCACGCGGGGCGCGACGTGCGGAAGGTCCATCCGCAACGGCTCGATGCGTTCCGCTCGGGCGACGCCGGTCCGCTCGGCGTCGTCGCCGACGGCGTGCTCACGATGCGGCGCGCGTGGCCGATCGCGACCGACGCCGCGATCGGCGTCGACCGGCTTCCGGCAGACGACGCGGCGTGGCCGTGGGTCGAGATCGTGACGAGCAAGGCGGCCGCCGATCCGCGCGCGGTGAGAGCGCTCGTCGCGGCCGGCTGCGCCGGCCTCGTCGTCGCGACGACCGGCAACGGCACCGTGCACCATGCGCTCGAGGCGGCGCTCGCCGACGCCGCGGCGCGCGGCTGCGCGGTGCTGCGCGCGACGCGTTGCCTCGCCGGGGCGATCGTCGAGCCGACGCCTGCAGCGCCGGGCGCGCTGCCTGCAGCGGGAGCGCTGACACCGCAGCAGGCTCGGGTCGAGCTGATCGTGCGCCTGCTCGCCGTGCGCGCCGCCGCGTCGCCCTAGCGAACGGCGTCAGACGACGTCGAGGGCGACCTCGATGTTGCCGCGGGTCGCGTTCGAGTACGGGCAGACCTGGTGCGCGGCTTCGACGAGCTTTCTCGCCGCGTCCTTGTCCATCCCCGGGATGCTGACGTGCAGCGCGACCTGGATGCCGAAGCCCTGCGGGATCGGGCCGATGCCGACGTCGGCGGTGATCGACGTGTCGGCCGGCAGCGCGACCTTCTGCATCCGCGCGACGTGCTGCATCGCGCCGATGAAGCACGCCGAGTAGCCGGCGGCGAACAGCTGCTCGGGGTTGGTGCCGGCGGCGCCGCTGCCGCCGAGGCCCTTCGGTACGGTGAGCCTGACCTCGAGCGCACCGTCGTCGGTGCGCGACTTGCCGTCGCGGCCGCCGGTCGAGGTCGCGTGCGCGGTGTAGAGGATCTTGTCGGGCTTGGTCGGCATCGTGTCTCCTTCGGACGAGAGCGTCAGTCCACCGATTCTGCGATGTCGTCGAGCTTCGTGCTGAGCTCGAGCCAGCGCGCCTCGAGCGTCTCGATCTCGATGCCGACCGCCTTCAGCCGGCGACCGTTGTCGGCGCGCTGCTCGGCGTCGAGCGCGGCGTCGGCGGCCTCGGTCTCGAGCTTGTCGCGCTCGGCGAACAGCACGCCGAGGCGGTTGTCGACGAGATTGAGCTCGCGCTTCAGCGGCTTGGCGGCCTCTGACCGCTGCTGGCGCGCAGCCGCCGCGGCCTTGCGGTCGGCGGCGCGCGGCTGGCTGGCGGCGCGACCCGCGGTGCGAGCAGGCGTCTCGTCCTTCGTCGCTGCGTCTTCGCCCGTCTCCGAACGCAGCGCACGCGCCGCGGTGCGCGACTGCTCGAGCAGCCAGCGCTGGTAATCGTCGAGGTCGCCGTCGAACGGCGCGAGCTTGCCGCCGCTCACGAGCCAGAACTCGTCGCAGACCTCGCGCAGCAGCGCGCGGTCGTGGCTGACGAGCACGACCGTGCCTTCGAACTCGTTGAGCGCCATGCTCAGCGCTTCGCGCGTCGTCAGGTCGAGGTGGTTGGTCGGCTCGTCGAGCAGCAGCAGGTTCGGCCGCTGCCAGACGAGCATCGCGAGGACGAGCCGCGCCTTCTCGCCGCCCGAGAGCGTTCCCACCGGCTGCTGCACCATCTCGCCGCTGAAGCGGAACGCGCCGAGGAAGTCGCGCAGCTCCTGCTCGCGCGCCGCAGGACCGACGTCGCGCGCGAGGCGGACCAGGTGGACGAGCGGCCCGTCGGCAGGCGAGAGCACGTCGAGCTCCTGCTGCGCGAAGTAGCCGATCGTGAGGCCCTTGCCGGCGACGATCGTGCCTTCGAGCGGCGCGAGCGCGCCGGCGATCGTCTTCACGAACGTCGACTTGCCCTGGCCGTTCGCGCCGAGGATGCCGATCCGCTGGCCGGCGAGCACCGAACGGTCGACGTGGTCGACGATGCGCTTGTCGGGAAGCGAAGCGTCGTCGCTCCGATACCCGCACGCGACGTCGGCGAACGCGAGCATCGGGTTCGGCAGGCTCAGCGGCTCGCGGAACTCGAACTGGAAGTCGGCGCTCGTCAGCACCGGCGCGAGCCGCTCCATCCGCGCCAGCGCCTTGACGCGGCTCTGCGCCTGCCGCGCCTTCGTCGCCTTCGCCTTGAAGCGGTCGATGAACTTCTGCAGGTGCGCGATCCGCTCCTGCTGCTTCTCGTAGTTCGCCTGCGCCTGCGCGATCCGGATCGCGCGCAGCTCCTCGAACGCGGTGTAGTTGCCGCCGTAGCGGACGAGCTTGGCCTCGTCGAGGTGGACGGTGACGCGCGTCACCGCGTCGAGGAACTCGCGGTCGTGGCTGATCACGATCATCGTGCCGGCGAAGCGCTGCAGCCACGCCTCGAGCCAGACGAGCGCGTCGAGGTCGAGGTGGTTGGTCGGCTCGTCGAGCAGCATCAGGTCGGCGGGGCACATCAGCGCGCGGGCGAGCTGCAGCCGCATGCGCCAGCCGCCCGAAAAGCTCGAGACCGGCGCTTCGAGCTCGTCGCCGCGAAAGCCGAGGCCGAGCAGCATCGCCTGCGCGCGCGGCCGCGCGTCGAAGCCGCCGGCGAGCCGGATCGCCTCGTGCGCGTGCGCCATCGCCTCGCCGTCGTCGCTCGCCTCGGCGCGCGCGAGCTCGGCCTCGGCATCGGCGAGCGCGGTGTCGCCGGCGAGGACGAAATCGGTCGCGCCTTCGTCGCTCTCGGGCATCTCCTGCGCGACCTCGGAGATCCGCCAGCGCGGCGGCAGCGCGACGTCGCCGGCGTCGGCGTGCAGCCGTCCGGCGAGGAGCGAGAAGAGCGACGACTTGCCGGCGCCGTTGCGGCCGATGAGGCCGACCTTCTCGCCCGGCTGCACGGCCAGCGCGGCGCGGTCGAGGACGAGCCTCGTGCCGCGTCGAAGCGAGAGCTGGCTGAGAACGAGCATGGGGCGATTGTCGCCGCCGCCTTCGCTTCGCTCAGGATGACGGTTCGCGCCGTGTCATCCTGGGCGCAGCGAAGGATCTCGTCGAGCGAGAGCTCCCTTCTCGACCAGGACGACGCGGTCGTCGCCGCCGCTCGTCTCGAGCCACGCGCATTCGAGGCGCGGGAACGCGCGCTCGAACGACGCGCGCTCGCGGCCGACCTCGAGCACGAGGACGCCGTCGTCTTCGAGATGCGCGTGCGCTTCGCCGACGATGCGGCGAACGAGGTCCATGCCGTCCTCGCCGCCGGCGAGCGCGAGCGCAGGCTCGGCGCGGTATTCGGGCGGCAGCGCCGCCATGCCCGCATCGGGGACGTACGGCGGGTTGCAGACGATGAGGTCGTAGCGGCCCGGCAGCCTCGCGAACAGGTCCGACTCGATCACGCGGATCCGCTCGCCGAGCTTGTGCCGCTCGACGTTGACGCGGGCGATCGCGAGCGCGTCGGCGGAAACGTCCGACGCGTCGACGACGATCTCGGGATAGACCATCGCGGCGAGCACGGCGAGGCTGCCGTTGCCGGTGCACAGGTCGAGCACCTTCCTCGTCCGGTCGGAG
>DASSRF010000294.1:0-3772 GCA_035701945.1 Caldimonas sp.
GCCACATCGTCGTGCCCGCGGTGCACAAGCTGCGGGGCGATGTCGCGGAAGTATTCGGAAGAACGATCGGCACCGACCCCGACAACAGCGACGTCCACTACCTCGCCGAGAGCCAGCGCCGCCACACCCGGCCGTACTACCTGAAGGCCGAAGCGGGAATGACCGGCGCGAACTTCGCGATCGCCGAGACGGGCAGCTTCGTCGTCTGCACGAACGAGGGCAATGCCGACCTCGGCGCCAACCTGCCGCCGCTGCACATCGCGTCGATCGGCATCGAGAAGCTGCTGCCGAAGCTCGAGCACCTCGGCGTCTTCGTCCGCATGCTGTCGCGCAGCGCGCTCGGTTCGCCGATCACGCAGATCACGTCGCACTTCCGAGCGCCGCGGCCCGGCAGCGAGATCCACGTCGTCCTCGTCGACAACGGCCGCTCGGAGCGGCTCGGCATGGACGACTTCTGGACCTCGCTCAAGTGCATCCGCTGCGGCGCGTGCATGAACACGTGCCCGGTCTACCGCAGGAGCGGCGGCCTAAGCTACGGCGCGACGTACTCGGGGCCGATCGGCGTGATCATCGACCCCACCTTCAACCTGCGCAAGTACAGCGCGCTGCCGTTCGCGTCGACGCTGAACGGCAGCTGCACGACCGTCTGCCCGGTCAAGATCGACATCCACGAGCAGATCTACAAGTGGCGCCAGATCATCGCCGAGCGCCACCAGCTGCCGATGGTGAAGAAGGAGGCGATGCGGATCGCCGGCAAGGTGCTGTCGACCCCGAAGCTCTACCGCGCCGCCGTCGAGGCCGCGGCGGCCGGAATCGAGAAGCTGCCGCGCGCGCTCGTCTACAACCCGTTCAACGCGTGGGGGCGGCAACGCGAGGTGCCGGCGGCGCCGGCGCAGACGTTTCGCCAGTGGTATCTGAAGAACCGGCGCGGGGGCTCGCGATGACGTCGCCGCGCGACCACGTCCTCGCCCGCGTGCGCCGCAACCAGCCGGCGTGGCGCGAGCTGCCGCAGCTGCCGTCGTTCGCACGCCGCTCCGACGGCGCGCCTGCGGCGTTCGCTGCGGCGCTGAAGCGCATGGGCGGCACTTTCGTCGCGGCGCCCGCGGGCGCGCTCGATGCGTTCGTGCGGGCGCGCTTTCCCGACGCGCGGGCGATCTGTTCGGCCACTCCGGAAGTCGCGGGAACGCGGCCGATCGCGGCCGTCCGCGACCCGCGCGAGCTCGACGACGTCGACGTCGGCGTCGTCCGCGCCGCGTTCGGCGTCGCCGAGACCGGCTCGGTGTGGCTGAGCGAGCGCGAGCTCGGCGTCAACGCGATCGCGTTCCTCTCGCAGCACCTCGTCGTCCTGCTCGACCCGAACGCGATCGTCGCCGACCTGCACGAGGCGTACCGGGCCCCCGGCTTTCGCGAGGCGCGCTACGCGGTCCTCATGACCGGCCCGTCGGCGACCGCCGACATCGAAGGCGTTCTCGTCCGCGGCGCGCAGGGCATCCGCTCGCTCACGGTCATCGCCGTGTCGGCGTCCGCCGCTGCGACCACCGACGCAGCGACGACCGTTCCCTGAGCCGGCGCGCGTCGTCAGCCGGCGAGGCGCATCGGCCACGTCTCGTTGGCGTGGCCGAGGAGCGCGGGCTCGCTGCGGCAGCGGCCGACGAACTCGCGCACTTCCGCTGAACGCCACGCGGCGCGATAGGCATCCCAGGCGTGCGCGAGCGAGTCGCGGCGAAGATCGGCGGGGGCGAAGGGCAGGGCGTTGAGGAGCTTCACCTTGCCGTCGGGGACGACGAGGAGCATCGCCTGCGGGCTCTCGAGGCGCGTCTCGAGCTCGGCGACGATGTCCCACGGGTAGATCGCGAGCGCGATGTCGGCGCCGCTCGTCGCGGCGCGCTCGCGCAACGCGTCGACCGCGCGCCGCCACTCGTCGTCGCTGCACGCGAGCCGATCCCACGCCTGGGCGGCGCGGCCGAGCCGCATCAGCGGGCCGGTGACGAACGCGCTGCAGCCGAGCGCGACGGCGAGGTCGAACGCGGCGACGATCTCGTGCACGTTGAGCCGCGTCGGCACGAAGACGAGCTGCGGCCGCAGCCCGCGCGCGACGAGCCGCTCGATCGCGCCGATCGCGGCGGCGTGGCTCGATCCCGGGCGGGCGCGCTCGTGCGTCGCGGCGGTCGCGCCGTCGACCGAGATCTGGACGCAGTCGACGGCGAGCTCGGCGAGGCGGTCGGCGCCGCTGTCGTCGATGCGGCTGCCGTCGGTCTCGAGCTTGATCGCGACGCGATTGCGGGCGAGGCGCTCGAAGACGCCCCACGCGTGCGCGACGCCGAGCGGCTCACCGCCGCCGAAGGCGACGTAGGGGATGTCGAACGAGGCGATCGCGTCGGCGAGGGCGAGCGCCTCGCTCGCCGTCAGCTCGTCGCGCCACGCCTTGTCGGGGCCGGATTCCTCGCAGCATGCGAGGCAGCGCGCAGTGCAGCGGTTGGTCAGCTGCCAGGCGAGAAAAAGGGGCGCCGCGTACTCGTCGACGGAGCGCCCCCTCGGGTGCGGAGCAGGGTTCAGGTGAAGCGGATGTACGGCTGCGCCATCACCTGCTCGGAGACATCCTCGAGCTTGGGCGTCTCCCAGACCGGCTTCTGATCGGGCGGCGTCGGCGCGACGGTCTTGGGCTGATGGACGCCCTTCGCGGGTTGGATCGTCTGAATGGGTTCGCTCATGGACTCTCCCTTGGTGAACTCGTTTCGACTGCCAGCATCTGCCAGCGGTTCGCGTGCACGAGGTGCGCTGCATCCGCGATCGCGCGTCGCGCCGCTTCGGTCACTGTAGCACCGCGCCACGCCGAGCGGTAGGCGTGCCAGGCGTTTTCGAGACTCTCGTGACGCAGATCAGCACAGACGTGCGGCAGCGCCGCAGCGGCCTTGACCCAGCCGTTGGGGAGCACGAGCAGCGTCGCAGGCGGGCTCGCGAGCGTCGCGGCGAGGCCGTCGCCGATCGCGAACGGCTCGTAGCAGAGCTCGAGCTCGCCGGCGAGCCGGGCCGCGCTGCGGTCGAGCAGCGACCGGAACGCCGCCCACTCGGCTTCGCTCGGCTCGAGCCGCTGCCATTGGCGCGCCGCCGTGCCCAGGCGCATCAGCCGGCCGGTGTTGAAGCGGAACGCGCCGAGCGCGCGCGCTCGCTCGATCACCGCTTCGGCCTCGTGCAGGTTGATCCGCGTCGGCGCGAACGTCACCTCGAGCGGCATCCCGGCGCTGCGCACCGCACGACACGCGGCGTGTGCGGCGGCGAGCGAGCCGTTGACGCGCTGGCGCGCGTAGGTCGCCTCGCTGTCGCCGTCGAGGCTGATCTGGATCGAGCGGATCGGCAGCCGCGCGAGGCGCTCGGCGATGGTTGCGTCGAAGCGCTGGCCGTTGGTCTCGATCTTGAGCCGGACGCCGGCGTTGCCGAGGCGCTCGGCGAGGGCGAGGAAGTGCGGCACGACGAGCGGCTCGCCACCGCAGAGCATCACGTACGGCACGCCGAGCGCGACGATCTCGTCGGCGACGCGCATCGCCTCGCCGGCGTCGAGCTCGTCCACCAGCCGCTTGCCGGGCGCCGACTCGGTGCAGCAGTGCAGGCAGCAGAGGTCGCAGTCGCGCGTGATCTGCCACGAGACGAGGAGCGGCGCGCCCAGTCGCTCGACCGTCGACATCGCGCGCTCGCTCATGCCGCGCGGACCAGCAGCCCGGCGATGACGAGCAGCACGGCGACGAGATAGCAGGTGACGATGTTGCGCACCGCG
>DASSRF010000295.1:0-7434 GCA_035701945.1 Caldimonas sp.
CGCGCGCGCGAGCTCGACGCCTTCGCGAGCGAGCACGACGCGCAGCTCGCCGTCCACCTGCGCGCGCGCGGCGCGGCGTGGAGCGTCGGCTACATCCAGCAGCACGCGCGCAGGCACGGATTCGTCCCTGGCGTCGTCCCCGGCCGCCTCGTCTATCCGGCGGCCGAGGAGGGCGGGCCGCCGGTCCTGACGCTGACGTTCGATCCGCAGGCGGCGCTCGCCGACGAGCCGGACCGCGCCGCGGTGCGCGACGTCACGCTCGCGTTCGACGTGCCGCAGACCGCGCCGGCGGCAGAGCCGTTTCGCGCCTGGCAGGCGGCGGCGCAGGCGCTCGCGGTCGGCATGGACGCCGAGGTCAGCGACGACGACGGCCGGCCGCTCACGAGCGCCGGGTTCGACGCGATCGGCGCCGACCTCGGCAGGCTCTACCAGGCGCTCGAGGCACGCGACCTCGCCGCCGGCTCGCCGGCCGCGCGCCGACTCTTCAGCTGAGGATCGTCGATGGACCTGCACCGTTCGCTCGGCGTCGAGCTTCCCGTCATTCAGGCGCCGATGGCCGGAGCGCAGGTCGGTGCGCTCGCGATCGCGGTGTGCCGGGCAGGCGGCCTCGGCTCGCTGCCGTGCGCGATGCTCGATGCGGCCGCGATCCGGCGCGAGATCGGCGCGATCCGCGCGGCGATCGGTTCGCGCAGCTTCAACCTCAATTTCTTCTGCCATCGCCCGCCGGTCGTCGACGCCGCGCGCGAGGCGGCGTGGCGCAGCGCCCTCGCGCCGTACTACGCCGAATTCGGGCTCGACATCTCGGCCGTGCCCGCGCTGCCGGCGCGCTATCCATTCGACGCGACGAGCGCCGAGCTCGTCGAGGAGCTTCGACCACCGGTCGTGAGCTTTCATTACGGGCTTCCCGACGAGCCGCTGCTCGGGCGCGTGCGAGCCACCGGCGCGCGCATCCTCGCCAGCGCGACGACCGTCGACGAGGCGTTGTGGCTCGAGCGGCGCGGCGTCGCCGCGGTGATCGCGCAGGGGCTCGAGGCCGGCGGCCATCGCGGCCATTTCCTGAGCGCCGACTTGAGCCGGCAATGCGGCACGTTCGCGCTCGTGCCGCAGCTCGTTCGAGCGCTGAACGTCCCGGTGATCGCGGCCGGCGGCATCGCCGACCGCGACGGCGTCGAGGCCGTCCTGCGTCTCGGCGCCTCGATGGTCCAGGTCGGCACCGCCTACCTGTGCTGCGCGGAGGCCTCGACGAGCGCGTTGCTTCGCAAGGCGCTCATGAGCGACGCGGCTCGCCACACCGCGCTGACGCGCCTGATCACGGGCCGGCCCGCTCGCGGCATCGTCAACCGTCTCATGCGCGAGGTCGACGACGCCCTCGCGCCCGAATTCCCGCTCGCCACCGCCGCGATCGCTCCGCTTCGAGCCGCCGCCGAGGCACGTGGCAGCCTCGACTTCTCGCCGATCTGGTGCGGACAGAACGCGAGCGGCTGCGCCGAGCGGCCGGCGGGCGAGTTGACGCGTGAGCTCGCCGGGGTCTGATCGCAAGACCGCGCGCGCTCCGGCTGCGCGCGCCGCGCAACTGCGCGAGCTGCTCGCCCGTCACGCCCGCGCGTACTACATCCTCGATGCGCCCGAGATCCCCGACGCCGAGTACGACGCGCTGTTCCAGGAGCTGCAGGCGATCGAGGCGGCGCATCCCGAGCTCGTCGATCCCGACTCGCCGACGCAGCGCGTCTTCGGCGCCGTCCTCGAGGGCCTCAAGCCGGTGCGCCACGCGGTGCCGATGCTCTCGATCGAGACCGAGACCGACACCAGCGCCGCCGGCGCCGAGAAGTTCGACGCGCGCATCCGGCGGCTCCTCGCGCTCGGCGACGATGCGCCCGCCGTCGCGTACTGCGCCGAGCTCAAGTTCGACGGCCTCGCGATCAGCCTGCGCTACGAGCGCGGCGAGCTCGTGCAGGCGGCGACGCGCGGCGACGGCGAGACCGGCGAGGACGTCACCCACACCGTGCGCACGATCGCGTCGATCCCGCGCAAGCTGAAGAAGGTCGATGCGCGCGTGCTCGAGATCCGCGGCGAGGTGTTCATGCGCCGCGACGACTTCGAGCAGCTCAACGCGCGCCAGCGAAAGCTGATCGAGGCCGGAGCGAAGAACGAGAAGACGTTCGTCAACCCGCGCAACGCCGCCGCCGGCGTCGTCCGCCAGCTCGATGCGAGGAACGCCGCCAGGCGCCCGCTCAGCTTCTTCGCCTACGGCCTCGGCGAGGTCGACGGCTGGGCGGTCCCGGCGACGCAGACGGCGATCCTCGACGCCTTCGACGCGATGGGCGTCCCGGCGAGCCCGATGCACGCGCGCGTCGAAGGCGCCGCCGGCCTCGTCGCGTTCCACGCCGCGGTCGCTGCCCGGCGCGACGCGCTGCCGTACGACATCGACGGCGTCGTCTACAAGGTCGACGACCGCGCGCTGCAGGAGCGTCTCGGCTTCAAGACGCGCGAGCCGCGCTGGGCGGTGGCGCAGAAGTACCCGGCGCAGGAGAAGACGACGCTGCTGAAGGCGATCGAGATCCAGGTCGGGCGCACCGGCAAGCTCACTCCGGTCGCCAAGCTCGAGCCGGTCTTCGTCGGCGGGACGACCGTCTCGAACGCGACGCTGCACAACGAGGCGGAGGTCCACCGCAAGGACGTCCGCGTCGGCGACACCGTCATCGTCCGCCGCGCCGGCGACGTCATCCCGGAGATCGTCGGCGTCGTCGCCGAGCGGCGGCCGAAGGATGTCGCGCCGCCGTTCGACCTCGTCGCGCAGCTCGGCGGCAAGTGCCCGGTCTGCGGCAGCGCGATCGAGCGCGGCGAAGGCGAAGTCGACTGGCGCTGCAGCGGCGGCCTCTTCTGCGCCGCGCAGCGAAAGCACGCGATCCTGCACTTCGCGAGCCGGCGCGCGCTCGACATCGAAGGGCTCGGCGAGCGGATCGTCGACCAGCTCGTCGACACCGGGCTCGTGCGCTCGCTCGCCGACCTGTACGCGCTGACGCAGGAGCAGCTCGAGGCGCTCGAGCGGATGGCGGAGAAGAGCGCCGCCAACCTGATCGCCAACATCGCGGCGAGCCGCAGGACGACGCTCGCGCGCTTCCTCTACGGCCTCGGCATCCGCCACGTCGGCGAGACGACGGCGAAGGACCTCGCGCGCCACTTCGGCGGCATCGAGCGGCTGCGCCGCGCCGGCCTCGAGCAGCTGCTCGAGGTGCCCGACGTCGGCCCGATCGTCGCCGAGAGCATCCACGCGTTCTTCGCCGAGCCGCACAACCAGCAGGTCATCGACGCGCTGCTCGCCGCCGGGTTCGAGTGGCCCGAGAGCGACGGCGTCGCCGACGCCGAGCCGAAGCCGCTGGCCGGCAAGACGTTCGTCCTCACCGGCACGCTGCCGACGCTCGCGCGCGAGGACGCCAAGGAGATGATCGAGTCGCTCGGCGGCAAGGTCGCCGGCTCGGTATCGAAGAAGACCGACTACGTCGTCGCCGGCAGCGAGGCGGGAAGCAAGCTCGCCAAGGCCGGGGAGCTCGGCATCCCCGTGCTCGACGAGGCAGCGCTGCTCGCGCTTTTCGAGGAGGGGCGTTGAGCGCGAGCGGCGCCGGCTGGCTGCGCGCTGCGCGTGCGCGCGCCGACGCCGAGCCGCTCGTCGCGCGCGTGCCGCTGTCGCTCGCGGCAGCGACGCCGGCCGCGCCCGCGCACCGGATCGGCAGCATCGAGGCCGCGCTCGCCGAGCGGATGCGCGCCGCGCGGCTGCCGATCGCTGCGCACGCCGCCGGCTACTGCATCGCCGCGCCGGCGGCGAAGTCGCTCGGCGCGATCGCACGCTGGCTGCACGCCGAGAAGGTCGCCGCGCACTGGCGCAACGAGGCGCTCGCCGTCGTCGACGACGAGGGCCGAACGGTCGGCGCCATCGAGCGCGGCGTCGTCCGTGTCCTCGGCCTCGCGACCGAGGCGGTCCACCTCGTCGGCGTCGATCCGCGCGGCGCGACCTGGGTGCAGAAGCGCGCGGCGACGAAGTCGACCGACCCCGGCCTGTGGGACACGACGATGGGCGGCCAGGTCGCCGCCGGCGAGCGGGTCGGGACGACGCTCATGCGCGAGACGATGGAAGAAGCCGGGATCGACGTCGCGGCGCTCTCGGATCTCGTCCACGCGACGCCGCTCGTCGTCAGGCGGCCGGTCCGCGAGGGCTACATGGTCGAGCGGATCGAGGTGTTCCGCGCCCTCGTCCCCGATGGCGTCGAGCCGGTCAACCGCGACGGCGAGGTCGAGCGCTTCGAGCGCCTCGACGACGCGGCGCTCGTCGCGCGCCTCGCTGCCGGCGAGTTCACGCTCGAGGCGACGCTGATCCTCGGTGGCGAGCTCGAGCGCCGCGGCGTCGTTGCCGTCGAAGCCTCGGGCTAGGCGGCGACGATCGCGCCGCGCAGCGCGGCGAGCACTGCGTCGGGCGCCTCGCTCATCAGCGCGTGGCCGCACGGCAGCGTGACCGTCCGTGCGCGCAGCGCGCGCGCGAGCTCGACGGACTGGCTGGCGAAGGTCATCTGGTCGCGCGCGCCGACGACGAGCGTCGCCGGGCAGGCGACGCGCGACGCTGCGGCGATGCCGCCGCTGTAGCGGTCGCAGACGTTGAAGTCGTTGACGAACAGGTTGGTCTCGCGCTGGCCGTCGTGGATCCGTCGCATCAGCGCGCGGTTGCTGCCGTGCAGCCACGAACCCGGGCCCGGATACGACGGCTTGGCGGCGAGCGTCGCGTGCGAGAACGCGTTGACGCTGTCGATCGCCGCGTGCGCGTCGTCGCGCGCGGCGTCGAGCAGCGCCGCCGAGACCTTCATCGGGTACGCGGTGCCGACGAGGACGAGGTGGCGGGCGCGCGCCGGCGCGCGCGCCGCCGCCTCGAGCGCGATCAGCGACCCCATGCTGTGGCCGACGAGGGATGCCGATTCGACGCCGGCGGCGTCGAGGAGCGCGAGCAGCCAGTCGGCGAGCGCCTCGACGCTCGCGAGCGGCGCGCCGGCGCTGCGGCCGTGGCCGGGCAGGTCGGGAGCGAGCACGCTGTGGCCGTGGTGCGCAAACCAGCGTGCGGCGAGCGTCCAGCTGCTGTGGTCGTGGAGCGCGCCGTGCAGCAGGACGACGCACGGCTGCTGCGCGTCGAACGGCTTGCCGCCGGTGTACGCGTAGGCATCGCGCGTGTCGCCCGCGGTGCCGACTGCGAGCTTCATCGCAGCGCCGCCGCGGCCTTCAGCGCGCGCTTGAGGTCGTCGATCAGGTCGTCGGCGTCCTCGAGCCCGATCGAGAGGCGGATCGTCGCCGGGCCGATGCCGGCGCGCGCGAGCGCCGCGTCGTCCATCCGGAAGTGCGTCGTCGACGCAGGATGGATGACGAGCGAGCGGCAGTCGCCGACGTTGGCGAGATGCGAAAAGATCCTGAGCGCCTCGATGAACGCGCGGCCGTGCTCGCGCGAGCCCTTGAGGTCGAAGCTGAAGACGGCGCCGCAGCCGCGCGGCAGCAGCCGCCCGGCGAGCGCGTGATCGGGGTGCGTCTCGAGCTCGGGATACGCGACGCTCTCGACCATCGCGTGGCCGGCGAGGAAGGCAACGACCTTGCGCGTCGTCTCGACGTGGCGCGCCATTCGCAGCGGCAGCGTCTCGAGCCCCTGCAGCACGAGCCACGCGGCCATCGGGTTCATGCTCGCGCCGAAGTCGCGCAGGCCTTCGCGGCGCGCGCGCAGCAGGAACGCGCCGACCGTGCTTTCCTCGCTGAAGACCATGCCGTGGAAGCCTTCGTACGGCGCGGTCAGCTCGGCGAAGCGGCCGCTCGCGGCGTTGGCGCGGTCCCAGTCGAAGTTGCCGCTGTCGACGAGGACGCCGCCGATGACGGTGCCGTGGCCGGAGAGGAACTTGGTCGCCGAGTGGTAGAGCAGATCGGCGCCGTGCTCGAACGGGCGCAGCAGCCACGGCGTCGTGAACGTCGAGTCGACGAGGAGCGGCAGGTGGTGCTCGTGCGCGATCGCCGAGACGGCAGGGATGTCGAGGACGTCGAGCCCGGGGTTGCCGAGGGTCTCGCCGAACAGCAGCCGCGTCTCCGGCCGGATCGCGGCGCGCCAGCCGTCGAGGTCGCCGGGGCGGACGAACGTCGTCGCGATGCCGAACCTCGGCAGCGTGTACGCGAGCAGGTTGTGCGAGCCGCCGTAGAGCGCGCTGGAGGCGACGACGTGCGCGCCGGCACCGGCGATCGTCGCGATCGCGAGGTGCAGCGCCGCCTGTCCGCTCGCCGTCGCGATCGCGCCGCTGCCGCCCTCGAGCGCGGCGACGCGCTCCTCGAGGACGGCGTTGGTCGGGTTCGAGATCCGGCTGTAGACGTGGCCGGAGCGCTCCATGTTGAAGAGCGAAGCCGCGTGCTCGCTCGAGTCGAACACGAACGACGTCGTCAGGTGGATCGGCACCGCGCGTGCGCCGGTCGCCGGGTCGGGGGCGGCGCCGGCGTGGACGGCGAGGGTGTCGAACCCTGGATTGGCGGAACCGGCCATGGTGCGAGAGGTCGTCTGCGACCGGCGATTGTGGGCTAATATGGTTCGCCCAACGCCTCAGGCGGCCCGGCGCAGGACCGTCTGTCTTCGAAAGCGCACAGCGGAGAAGACCATGAAAGTCAGCGACATCTTGCGGGTCAAGGGCGGCACCCTGTTCACCGTCGCTCCCGACGAGCCACTTTCCTCGGCGCTCAACGTCATGTCGCAGCACGACATCGGCTCGCTCGTCGTGATGAACGGCGGCGAGCTCGCCGGCATGCTGACGTTTCGCGAGGTCATCCAGGCGGTCGTCGCGAACGGCGGCGCGCTCGGCAACACGCGCGTGCGCGACGTCATGGACACCTCGCCGCTCGTCTGCACGCCGCAGACCGAGCTCGACGACGTCCGCCGGATGATGCTCGGCCGCCACGCGCGCTACATGCCCGTGCTCGCCGACAAGACGCTGATGGGCGTCGTGTCGTTCTACGACGTCGCCAAGGCGGTCGTCGACAGCCAGGACTTCGAGAACCGAATGCTGAAGGCCTACATCCGCGACTGGCCGGTCGACAGCCGCGACGAGCAGCCGTCGTCGCCGGCGAACTGAGAAGGTCCGGCAGCGCGAATGTCAGGGAGCACGCTCGGCACGCTGTTCTGCGTCACCACCTTCGGCGAGAGCCACGGCCCGGCGATCGGCTGCGTCCTCGACGGCTGCCCGCCGGGGCTCGAGCTCGCCGAGGCGGACATCCAGCCCGACCTCGACCGCCGCCGGCCGGGCACGTCGCGCCACGTCACGCAGCGCAACGAAGACGACAAGGTCGAGATCCTCTCCGGCGTCTTCGAGGGCAGGACGACGGGAACGCCGATCGCGCTCGTGATCCGCAATACCGACCAGCGCAGCAAGGACTACG
>DASSRF010000296.1:0-2502 GCA_035701945.1 Caldimonas sp.
GCCCAGGCTCCTGAGGAAGGACCTCGACCTCGGGCTCGACGCCGGCCGCCGCTTCGACGTGCCGATGCCGCTCGCGTCGATCACCCGCGACCTCGTCCAGACGCTGATCGGCAACGGCATGGACGAGGAGGACTTCGCCAAGCTGATCGTGCTGCAGGCGATGGCCTCCGGCGTCGAGCTCGCGCCCGAGAACGTCGCCGTCGACGACGGCCTCGCGGAGCAGCCGCGATGAGCGCCGCTGTGATGTCGCCGCTCGCCGGCCAGGTCGCATGGATCACCGGCGGCGGCAGCGGCATCGGCCTGGCCGGCGCGGTCGAGCTCGCGAAGGCGGGCTGCCGCGTCGTCATCTCGGGCCGCGACGGTGCCAAGCTCGACGAGGCCGTCAAGGCCGCGAACGCGCGCGGCGCACCGGACGGTGCGATCGAAGCCGCCCGGCTCGACGTCGCCGACCTCGCCGCGGTCGCGCGCGTCGCCGCCGCGATCGAGGCGAAGCACGGCGGCGTCGACATCCTCGTCAACAGCGCCGGCGTCAACGTGCCCAAGCGCTACTGGAAGGAGACCGACGCGGCGACGTTCGCCGACGTCGTCGCGATCAACCTCAACGGCGCGACCGCGTGCACGATGGCGGTCGTCAAGGGAATGCGCGCGCGCCGGCGCGGCACCGTGATCAACGTGTCGTCGTTCGCCGGCTGGATGATCGGCTACCTCACCGGGCCGGCGTACTCGGCGAGCAAGGCCGGGATGATCGCGCTCAGCCATTCGTTCAACATCGAGGAGTGCGTCAACGGCCTGCGCGCGACCGCGCTCTGCCCGGGCGAGGTCGCGACGCCGATCCTGAAGAAGCGCCCGGTCGAGCCGAGCGCCGAGGAGAAGGCGCGCATGCTCCAGGAAGACGACCTCGGCCGCACGATCCGCTTCATTGCCGAGATGCCGCCGCACGCGTGCATCAACGAGCTCGTCATCAGCCCGGTGTGGAACCGGCTCTACATCGGCGGCGACGACCTGAAGCGCGCCTGAGCGGCGCGCACGACCATCGAGGAGACGCCATGGACCCGATCGAATGGAAGCGGCGCGACGCGCTCGCCCTGGCCGCGGCGCTGCTCGCCGCGCCGCGCGCGTGGGCGCAGGCCGACGCGCTGCGCGGCCAGCAGGTCAAGCTGATCGTTCCGTTCACGCCGGGCAGCGGCACCGACGTCGTCGCGCGCATCGTCTCCGACGCGCTCGCGCCGGCGCTCGGCGCGACGGTGATCGTCGAGAACCGCGCCGGCGCCGGCGGCACCGTCGGCGCCGCGGTCGTCGCCAAGGCCGCGCCCGACGGCACGACGCTGCTCGTCCACTCGGCCGGGCACGTCGTCAACCCGGCGCTGTATGCGAACCTGTCGTACGACACGCTCAAGGACTTCGCCGGCGTCACGCCGCTCGCGAGCCTGCCGAACGTGCTCGTCACGTCGCCCGGCCGCTTCAAGGACGTCCGCGACCTCGTCGAGCAGGCGAAGGCCAGGCCCGGAACGCAGAACTACGGCTCGGCCGGCAACGGCTCGGCGACGCACATGAACGCCGAGGTGTTTCGCTTCGCCGCCGGCATCCAGGCGCAGCACGTCCCCTTCAAGGGCACGCCGGAAGCGCTGAGCGCGACCGTCGCGAAGGAGATCGACTGGTTCTTCGCGCCGATGGTCTCGGCGATCTCGCTCGTGCAGAGCGGCCGCCTGAAGGCGCTCGCGGTCGGCACCGCGAAGCGGTCGGACGTGATGGCCGACGTGCCGACGACGGTCGAGGCCGGCGTCCCCGGATCCGAATACCTGTTCTGGGTCGGCCTGTTCGCGCCGGCGAAGACGCCGCGCCCGATCGTCGACCGTCTGCACGACGAGGTCGCCAGGATCCTGGCGTCGGCCGAGACGAAGCAGCGCCTCGACAAGCTCGGCGCCGAGCCGTTCGTGCTCGCGCCGGCGGCGTTCGACCGCTTCCTCGCCGACGAGACGCAGAAGGCGCAGCAGATCGTTCGCAGCGCCGGCATCAAGCTCAACTGAGCGCGACAATCGGCGGCGGACGAACGGAGACACGGCGATGGCGCGAGCGCACGCGGGCGAAGTGAAGGCGGTCCGGCCGGCCGCCGAGGTGATGACCAAGCAGCGGCTGCCGTACTTCGTCGGCGTCTCGGGCGCGACCGTCGGCGCGACCGGCCTCTCGATGCACATGGTCGTCATCCCTCCCGGCGCGCGCGCCGATCCGCACGCGCACCGCGGCTACGAGACCGCGATCTACGTCCTCGAAGGCCGCGTCGAGACGCGCTGGGGCGAACGCCTCGCGCAGTCGGTCGTCAGCGGTCCGGGCGAGTTCCTCTTCATTCCGCCCGGCGTTCCGCACGAGGCGATCAACTGCAGCGCGACCGAGCCGGCGCGCGCGATCGTCGCGCGCAACGATCCCGCCGAGCAGGACAACGTCGTTCCGTATCCGTCGTCGCGGGGCGAACAGGCCACTCCGGGTTGAGGCGTCGCGTTCGCG
>DASSRF010000297.1:0-7845 GCA_035701945.1 Caldimonas sp.
ACGCGCTCGACACCTTCCTGGTCGAGAGTCCCTATCTCGAGCCGCACGCGCGCGACCTGATCTCGTACGTCGAGACGCAGCTCGCGCTCGCGCTCGAGGCGACCGGGCCGCTGCCGGAGCCGAGCAAGGGGCGGCTGTCGAGGCGCGTGCGCTCGTTTCCGGTGACGCCGCGCGTCACGCTCAGGCCCGACGAGCGCGCGCAGCGGTGGCTGCTCGGCGTCTCGGCGAGCGACCGCTCGGGGCTGCTCTACGCGATCTCGCGCGTCCTCGCGCGCCACAACATCAACCTGCAGCTCGCCAAGATCACGACGCTCGGCGAGCGCGTCGAGGACACCTTCCTGATCGACGGCAGCGCGCTGCAGCAGAACAGGATGCAGCTGCAGATCGAGAGCGAGATGCTCGACGCGATCGCATAAATGGAGCCCCCGACCTTGCAGCTTCGCTGCGGCGGTACCCCCCGAGGGGGCCACGGCCGGGCTAGGGAGCGGCCCGGCGCCCGGCCGGCCGGCTGACCGATGCTACGGACGATCGACGCGCAAGCTGCGATCAGCGACCTCGCCCGCTTCGACACGATCGTCGACGCGCGCTCGCCGTCCGAGTACGCCGAGGACCGCGTGCCGGGCGCCGTCAACTGGCCGTCGCTCGACGACGAGGAACGCGCGCAGGTCGGCTTCCAGTACAAGCAGGAGTCGCCCTTCGCCGCGAAGAAGCGCGGCGCTGCGCTCGTCGCGCGCAACGTCGCCGCCCACGTCGAGCGCCACGTCGTCGACAAGCCGCCGGGCTGGACGCCGCTCGTCTACTGCTGGCGCGGCGGCAAGCGCAGCGGCGCGCTCGCGACCGTGCTCGACCAGATCGGCTTTCGCGTCCACGTCCTCGAAGGCGGCTACCAGGCGTTTCGCCGCGCGGTCGTCGTCGAGCTCGAGATGCTGCCGGCGCGCTTCGCGTGGCGCGTCGTCTGCGGCCCGACCGGGTCGGGCAAGAGCCGCCTGCTCGCCGCGATCGCGCGCGCCGGCGGGCAGGTCCTCGACCTCGAGGGGATCGCCAACCACCGCGGCTCGGTGCTCGGCCTCGTCCCGGGCAGCGCGCAGCCGACGCAGAAGGCGTTCGAGACCGCGCTGTGGCACGCGCTGCGCAAGCTCGACCCGGCCAGGCCGGTGTTCGTCGAGAGCGAGAGCAAGAAGATCGGCGAGCTGCACGTGCGCGACGCGCTCGTCGCGCGGATGCGGGCGTCGCCGTGCGTCTGGCTCGAGCTGCCGGTCGAAGCGCGCGTCGCGCTGCTCCTCGACGAGTACGACTTCTTCGTCGCCGACGTCGACGCGTTCTGCGCCCGTCTCGACGCGCTGCGGACGCTGCGCGGCAACGGCGTCGTCGACGCATGGCAGGAGGCGGCGCGCAGGGGCGAGTTCGCGGCGGTCGTCCGCGACCTCCTCGACCGCCACTACGACCCGATCTACCACGCCTCGCTGTGGCGCAACTTCGACGCGATCGACGCGCCGCTCGCGACGCTGCGCTGGAACGGCGATCCGGCGTCGCTCGCGGCCACCGCCGAGCAGGCGATCGCGGCGGCCACCTAGAAGCAGAACGGCCCCGGATCGCTCCGGGGCCGCTGTCTTTCCAGGACAGATCGAAGGCGTCTCAGCTCGGGCGGCGGCGCTTGGCCATGAAGCCCATCATGCCGAGGCCGGCGAGCATCAGCGCGTACGTCTCCGGCTCGGGAACCGCCGCGGTGATCGCGCCGACCGCGCCGGTGGCGCCGCCGTCGGTCTGGATCAGGTCGGCGGCGAAATAGGCGTTCGGGCTGCCGCCGGTGCTCAGCACGGCGAAGTCCGCGAGCGTCGAATTCAGCACCTTGAACGTCATCGGGTCCTGCTGCTGGCCGGGGCCGCCGTTGGCGCAGCTGGTGCAGTTGATGCCGAAGCCGAAGTCGCCGAACGGCGTATCCGCGCCGGGGATGACCGCCTGCAGGGTGCCGCCGCCGAGCACGGTGAGGCCCGTGATGTCGGCGAGGGCCACACCATTGCCGTTGAAGGCGAACAGGTCGTGCGGCCCGCCTGTGGTCACGAAGTTCAGGTCGCCGCGCAGCGCGATGCTGAAGTCGACGTCGGCGCCGTTCTGCGTCAGCGTGACCGTGCCGTAGCTCGGCGCGCCGAACGCGGCGACGTCGGTGTCGTTGAACTCGTAGACCGCGACCTGCGCGAACGCCGGCAGCGCGGACGCCGCGAGCGCGAGCGCTGCTGCGGCGGTGCGGAAGGTGGAGCGAAGCTTCATCGATGACCTCATTGGGTGAATCGCACTGACCTGCGAGTGCCGAGAGTGTCATCGCGATCGGCGCCGAGCGGTCCCCCGCATCTCCGGGGGAAACGCGTCACGCTGTAACGGCGCACGCCGAGAAACGTGCAACGTTCTCGCCGCTCGTCGGTTTCTTCGATCTACCCCGGATTCGCGGGGTTGCGCCTGCCACGCTCGCTCAGGAACTGCTGCAGCGCCTCGGAGCCGCCGATCAGCTTGCCGTCGACGAACACCTGCGGCACGGTCTGCGCCTTCGCGATCGCGCCGAGCGCCTTGCTGCGGATCGTGTGCGGCAGCGGGATTTCGGCGTAGTCGATTCCGGCTTCGCTCAGCATCTTCTTCGCCTCCGCGCAGAACGAGCACCCCTCGCGGGTCAGGATCGCGACCTGCTCGGGCAGCTTCGCGTTCGGGTCGAGGTAGTGGAGCATCGTGTCGGCATCCGACACCTCGAACGGGTCGCCCGGCTTCTGCGGCTCGAGGAACATCTTCTCGATGACGCGATCGCGCACGAGCATCGAGTAGCGCCACGAGCGCTTGCCGAAGTTGAGGTCGCTCTTGTCGACGAGCATTCCCATCGCCTCGGTGAACGCGCCGTTGCCGTCGGGCAGCAGGAGCACGTTCTCGGCTTCCTGGTCCTTGCCCCATTCCTCCATGACGAACGGGTCGTTGACCGAGACGCAGACGATCTCGTCGATGCCGTGCTGCTTGAACACCGGCGCGAGCTCGTTGTAGCGCGGCAGGTGCGTCGACGAGCACGTCGGCGTGAACGCGCCCGGGAGCGAGAAGACGATGACGTTCTTGCCGGCGAAGATGTCGGCGGTGGTGACGGTCGCCCACTCGCCGTTGCGGCGGATGCGGAAGGTGACGTCGGGGACCGTCTGGCCTTCGCGGTTCGGGAGGGTTTGTTCTGCCATGGCGATGCCCTGGAGTGCTGGATCGGACGAGGCGGCAATCGCCGCGCCCGCCGACCCGCCCTCCGGGTCGCCCGGTGATCAGCGCTCGCTCAGCGCTCGACGCACATCGCGACGCCCATGCCGCCGCCGATGCACAGGCTCGCGATGCCCTTCTTGGCGTTGCGCTTGGCCATCTCGTGGAGCAACGTCACGAGGATGCGGCAGCCCGATGCGCCGATCGGGTGGCCGATCGCGATCGCGCCGCCGTTGACGTTGACCTTGCTCGTGTCCCAGCCCATCTCGTTGTTGACAGCGCACGCCTGCGCCGCGAAAGCCTCGTTGATCTCGAGGAGGTCGAGGTCCTGCGCCTTCCAGCCGGCGCGCTCGAGCGCCTTCTTCGACGCCGGGACCGGGCCCATGCCCATGATCTTCGGATCGAGCGCAACGGTGGCGTAGCTGGCGATCCGCGCCAGCGGCGTCAGACCCAGCTGCTGCGCGCGCTGCGCCGTCATGACGACGACCGCCGCCGCGCCGTCGTTGATCCCCGACGCATTGCCCGCAGTCACCGTGCCCGCCTTGTCGAACGCCGGCTTCAGGCCCGCGAGCGCTTCGGCGCTCGTCTTGCGGTTGATGAACTCGTCGGCGGCGAAGACGATCGGCTCGCCCTTTCGCTGCGGGATCGAGAACGGCACGATCTCGTCCTTGAAGCGGCCGCCTTCCTGCGCTGCGGCCGCCTTCTGCTGCGACGCGAGGGCGAGCGCGTCCTGCTTCTCGCGCGAGACGTCGTACTGCTTGGCGACGTTCTCTGCGGTGATCCCCATGTGGTAGCGGTTGTAGACGTCGAACAGGCCGTCGGTGATCATCGAGTCGACCATCTTCCAGTCGCCCATCCGCTGGCCGTCGCGCGAGCCGAGCAGCACGTGCGGCGCCGCGCTCATGTTCTCCTGGCCGCCGGCGATGCCGATCTCGTAGTCGCCGTCGCGGATCGCCTGCGCGGCGAGCATCACCGCCTTCAGGCCCGAGCCGCAGACGGCGTTGATCGTCAGCGCCGGGACCGTCTGCGGCAGGCCGCTCTTGATCACCGTCTGGCGCGCGGGGTTCTGGCCCGACCCCGCCGTCAGCACCTGGCCGAGGATGACCTCGCCGATCTGGTCGCCCGAGAGCCTGGCGCGCTCGAGCAGGTTGGCGACGACCGCGGCGCCGAGCTCGGGGGCGGGCGTCTTCGCCAGGCTGCCGCCGAACTTGCCGACTGCCGTGCGGGCAGCGGCCACGATGACGATCTCGGTGCTCATGGAACTCTCCTTGGGAATGTCGTTCGGCCGCCGGCTCAGGCGGCTTTCTCTTTCACGTAGCGACCCGGTGCCGGCTCGATCGCCTTGTACGTCGCATTGCCCGGCTTCTTCGGCGCCGCGACCTGCTTGCCGCCGAACGGCGCCAGCCACTTCGACCACTCGGGCCACCAGCTGCCCGGATGCTCGATCGCGGTCTCGAACCAGTCCTCGGCCGAGGGCGGCAGCGCTGCGCTCGCTCCGGTCCAGTAGCTGCGCTTCTTCTTCAGCGGCGGATTGATGACGCCGGCGATGTGGCCCGAAGCGCCGAGGACGAAGCGCAGCTTGCCGCTCAGCACCTGCGTGCTCCGGTCTGCGCCCTGCCACGGCACGATGTGGTCTTCGCGCGAGGCGTAGATGAAGCTCGGCACGTCGATCTTGCCGAGGTCGACCCGCTCGCCGCACACGGTCGCCTTGCCCGCCTTGACGAGGTTGTTCTCGAGGTACGTGTTGCGCAGGTACCAGCAGTACATCGGCCCCGGCAGGTTGGTGCCGTCGCTGTTCCAGTACAGCAGGTCGAACGGCGGCGGCGTCTCGCCCTTCAGGTAGTTGGCGACGACGTCGTTCCAGACGAGGTCGTTCGGGCGCAGGAAGCTGAACGTCATGCCGAGCTCGTGGCCCTTCAGCAGGCCGCCGCCGTGCGCGCTCTCGGCGCCGATCGTCATCTCGCGCATCCGCACCGCGGTCTCGTCGATGAAGATGTCGAGCACGCCGGTGTCGCTGAAATCGAGGAACGTCGTCAGGAGCGTCATGCTCGCCGCGACCCGCTCGCCGCGCGCTGCGAGCACCGCGAGCGCCGTCGCGAGGATCGTCCCGCCGATGCAGAAGCCCAGCGTGTTGATCTGCTCCTGGCCGGTGACCTCGCGCACGATCGCGATCGCGCGCACGACCGCGTTCTCGATGTAGTCGTCCCAGGTCCGCTGCGCGATCGCCTCGTCGGCGTTCTTCCAGCTGACGAGGAAGACGCGGTGGCCCTCGGCGACGGTGTGGCGGATGAGCGAGTTCTCGGGCTGCAGGTCGAGGATGTAGTACTTGTTGATGCACGGCGGCACGAACAGGATCGGACGCTCGTGGACCTTGGCGGTGAGCGGCGCGTACTCGATCAGCTGGAACAGCTCGTTCTCGAAGATCACCGAGCCCGCGGTCAGCGCGACGTTGCGGCCGATCTCGAAGGCGCTCTCGTCGGTCTGCGACAGATGGCCGCGCTGGGCATCGTCCCAGAGGTGGCCGAGGCCCTGCAGCAGGCTCTCGCCCTTGGTCTCGATCGCCTTCTTCTGCGCCTCGGGGTTGAGCGCGAGGAAGTTGCTCGGCGACGCCGCGTCGATCCACTGCAGCACCGCGAAGCGGACCCGCGCCTGGGTCTTCGGGTCGCCCTGGATGCTCTTCGCGAGCTTGAGGAGCGTGCGCGCGTTGAGCAGGTACATCTCGGCGACGAACGACGCCGCCGGGTTCGCGGCCCATTCCGCGCCCGCGAAACGCCGGTCGGACAGCGCAGGCCGGGCGCTGCCCGGCACGAGCATCCGGTTCCAGATCGCCGCTGCCTCGACGAGGTATTCGCGCTGCGCCTCTGCGAGCGCCTCGGCCGGGACGTTGAGCGCCGAGATCGACTTCCAGACGTCGAGCAGGTCGCCGCCCGGTGTGCCGGGACCGTCGTTGGCGGCACCGAGCGCGTCAGCGCTCTGCTGCAAGGTCGGCGCCGATGCGCGGCGCGCTGCGCTTCTCTGGGCCATGCAGCCGATTATCCGCTGGCCGCTTCGCGTTGTCGCAGGCGCGAGAACTCGCGACAATGCGAGGGTCTCAGCGGCCCGCGATCCAGATCGCCGCGGCCATCCGGCCAGTGACGCCGTCGCGACGGTACGAGAAGAACCGCGCCGCATCGCTCGCGGTGCACCACTCCCCTCCCGAGACCTCGCGAACGCCGGCGCGGACGAGCCGGTCGCGTGCCAGGCCGCCGAGATCGGCGAGCCACTTGCCGCCACCCTTGGCGCGAAACCGAGGCGTCGCGAGCGTTGGGTCGACGCGTGCGACGGCGAACGCGTCGAGCACGTCGCCGCCGACCTCGAACGCGTCGGGGCCGATGCACGCGCCGAGCCACGCGGCGAGCTCGACGGGGGCGCAGCCCGCGGCGGCGGCGACCGCATCGACGGCGGCTTCGACGACGCCGCGCGCGAGGCCGCGCCAGCCGGCATGCGCGGCGCCGACCGCGCGGCCGCCCGGCGCGGCGAGGAGCACGGGCAGGCAGTCGGCGGCCTGGACGACGCAGGCGACGCCGGGCACCGTCGTGACGACGCCATCTCCTTCATGGACCGGCGCATCGGGCGCCGCATCCGCAGCGGCGACGCGGACGACGCGCGTGCCGTGCACCTGCCGCAGCCAGACCGGCGAAGCGCCCGTCGCGTCGGCGAGCAGGCGACGATTCGCGGCGACGTCGTCCGCGTCGTCGCCGACCGCGACGCCGACGTTCATCGCCTCGTAGCGGCCGCGGCTGACGCCGCCCGAGCGCGTCGTCATCAGCGCGCCGACCTCGGCGATCCGCCAAGCCGGCGCGAGCCAGTCGGCCGCGGGCGTCACGCCGCGTCGGGGCACGCCGACGGCTGCGCCTGCGCGAACGCCGGCTCGGCCATGCAGGCTTCGAAGATGCGCATCACCGTCGGCACGTGGTCGAGCCGGCACTGCATCCGCTGGGCATTGAAGATCTGCGGCACGAGCACGCAGTCGGCGAGGCCCGGGCGATCGCCGTGGCAGAAGCGGCCCGTCGCCGGATGGCCGGCGAGGCCGCGCTCGACGACGTCGAGCCCGGTCTCGACCCAGTGGCGGTACCAGCGGTCCTTGTCGTCGTCGCTCACCTTCAGCTCGCGCTGCAGGTAGCGCAGCACGCGCAGGTTGTCGAGCGGATGGATCTCGCACGCGATGTCGAGCGCGAGCGCGCGCACGCGGGCACGTCCGACCGCGTCGGCGGGAAGCAGCGGCGGCTCGGGACAGGTCTCGTCGAGGTACTCGATGATCGCGAGCGACTGCGTCAGCGTCGCCTCGCCGTGCGCGGGGTCGTCGACGACGAGCGCGGGAACGAGCTGCGACGCCGCGATCGCGCGAAACGCCGGCTGCAGCTGCTCGTTCCTGACGAGCTGGACCGACGCGTACTCGAAGTCGAGCTTCTTCAGCGCGAGCGCGATGCGGACGCGAAACGACGCCGACGAGCGGAAGTAGCTGTACAGCCGCATCGCCGCGCTCCGCGTCAGACGAGGCGCACCTGCAGCGTGCCGACCCCCGACACCTCGCCCTTCAGCAAGTCGCCGCGAACGACCGCGGCGACCCCTTCCGGCGTGCCGCTGAAG
>DASSRF010000298.1:0-7198 GCA_035701945.1 Caldimonas sp.
GCGCGACTCGCGACGGTAGCGTGCCGCGGTGCGCGCCTTGCCTTGCGAGACGCTGACCGAGCCGAGTTGCGCGCCGTCCATGCGCGAGAAGTGAACGAGATCGCCGTGGGTGTCGACGATGGCGATGTTCATCTTCCAGCGATGCCGCGCCGATTCGGCCTCGATCGCGGCGATGACCTTTCTCGCCGTCTCGAGGCTGATCGGCGTTCCGTACGGAATGTCGAACGGGATGCCGTCCGCGGTGCCGCCGGCGGCAGGCGGCGGCGCGTTCTGCGCGTCGACGACGCCGCTGCCGAGCAGCGCGGCAGCCGAGACGATGAGCGAGCTCCACAAGGTTCTGTGCATGCGATGTCCTCCACGTGGTGCGCCGGCGGCGCCGCCGGCGACTGTAGGGCGCCCGGCGGCGCCGGCCATGAGGGAATTCGGCAGGTCGCTCGCGGCGCCGCCGTCACGGCAGCGCGTCGCCGAGCCGGCAGACGAAGCCCCAACCGCCGCCGAGCTCGCTCAGCGCGAGGACGAGCTCGTTGCGGCCTTTCTTCAGCGGCAGCCAGACGGCGTCGTTCCCGGCGTCGACGATGCCGAGGAACGCCGGGTCGCGGAAGTTCTGCGCGCTGCGGCCGCGCCAGAGGATGCGGCCGTTGAGGAACACGCTGACGTCGTCGCTGTAGCCGATCGCGAGCTTGCGCGTCTCGTCGCGGTCGGCGTCGATGAAGGCGCGCGCGTAGACGACCTTCATCCCGGGCTGCGGCTCGAAGCGCCTGCTCCAGTCGTTCGCGAACGAGACGCGCGGGTGCGGGCTCTCGCGGTAGCGATTGACGAGGACGAGCCCGGGCGGCTCGGCGTCGACGTCCTGCCACGCGATCTGCGCGATCTCGGCCGGCGCGAGCGGCTGCTCGAGGTTGCGCGCGAGCGCGTCGTACGCGGGCGAGAGGCTCCAGCGCACGATCGTTCCGTTCGGCGTCGGCGGCTGGTGGCGCTGCCACGGCGCGTCCGGCGTCGTTCGCACCTGGAAGTCGGCGAAGCACGACGCACCGGTGAGCGAGATGAGGCCGAGGCGGCCGCGCTCGACGCCGCTCTTCAGATCGTCCATCACGAGCGCCGGCCGATCCATGTCGGCGACGTAGAGCCTGGCCTGCGCGCCGGCGAGCGCGAGCCGGAGGTGGAACCAGGCGTCGCGCGGGATGTCGACCGCACCCGTGAATCCCGGGCCGCTGAAGAGCTGCCAGTTGAGTCCGGTGCTCAGCACCGGCGTGTACTGCATCGCGTCGGGCTGGCCGGACTTGTGCTGGCGCAGGTAGACCCACTCGCCGTTGGCGCCGTCGTCGACGAGGCGAAACGCGAAGCCGAAGAAGCCGCGCGGCGCCGGCGTCCAGACGTCGACGTCGACGACGCCGTCGCGCAGCTCGAAGTCGCGCACGAGCCCGGCGCCGCCGTCGAGGAAGAGGCAGTCGCGGCCGAGTCTCCGGTCCGGCTTCGCGTTGCCCTCGAGCTCCCAGCGCGGCGAATCGGCGCCGAGCGTCAGCGCAGGCGCCGACTGCGCGAACGCGGCGGCGCAGCAGAGCGAAGCGGCCGCGGCGGTCGACTTGCAGAGCATGCGACTCCTCCCGAACCGGCGACGAGCGGCCGGCTCGCGCGACTCTAGGTCGAGGCGCGGGCGGTGGCACGACCGCGCCGCCGATTGCGCAGGATCTGCAACGCCGACCTCACGCCTGCGGCGCGCGGTAGTACGCCTCGACCTTGCCCTTCAGCGTGAGGAGGAGCGGCCGGCCGTGGCGGTCGACCGTCTTGCCCGCCGGGACCTTGACCCAGCCTTCGCTGATGCAGTACTCCTCGACGTCGTGGCGCTCCTTGCCGTTGAGGCGGACGCCGATCGGATGCTCGAACACCGCGGCGACGTGGTGGGGGCTGCGCGGGTCGACCGAGAGGCGATCGGGCAGCGGCGGCTGGGCAGGCGAGGCGTCTTCCATCGCGCGATTGTCGGCCCGCGCCCGACAGCGGCGCGCCGCCCGTCGGCCAGGCGCGCCGGCGCTCGCGCGCCCCGCCGCGGGCAGAGAGAATCGGCGCGACGATGGACCGCGCCGACGTCGAGCAGCCCCGTTTCCCGAGCCCCGGCACGCAGGTGCCGTCGGCCGGCGTCGACGCCGCGCTCGAGCAGGCGATGGCGGCGGCGCTGCGAGCGAGCGAAGAGCGGCTGCGCGTCGCGATGGAGGCCGCCAACCTCGGCACCTGGGACTGGGACAGCCCCCGCGACCGCGTCGAGTGGAGCGACGCCGTCTATCGCCTGCACGGCGTCGAGCCGGGGACGTTCGGCGGCAGCGTCGCCGATTTCGCGCGCCTCGTCCACGACGACGACATCCAGCGCGTTCGCGGACGCATCGCGCAGTCGCTTGCCGACGGCACGCCGTACGAGGTCGAGTTTCGCGTCATCTGGCCGAGCGACGGCAGCGTGCACTGGCTGGCGACGCGCGCGACCGTCGAGCGCGACGGCGACGGCCGGCCGCTGCGCATGGCCGGCGCGACGTACGACGTCACCGAGCGCGTCCAGCTGCTCGCCGCCGAGCGCGCCGCGCGCGCCGAGGCGGAGCGGGCGCGGCGTCGGCTGGAGCTGCTCGCCTCGGCGAGCGCGCTGCTCTCGCAATCGCTCGAGCCGGCGACGACGCTGACGCGGCTCGGCGAGATCCTCGTTCCGGCGGTCGGCGACTGGTGCCGCATCGACCTGATCGACGCGACCGGCACGCTCGTGCGCGGCATCGCGTACCACGCCGACCGCAAGCAGGCGGAGGTCGGCACCGCCGCCGTTCACCGCCTGCGCGCCAAGCCCGAAACCGTCGGCTCGATGGCGTGGTGCGTGCGCACCGGCCGGGCGCACACGCACAACTTCACGTCGCCCGACGACTTCGCGCAGACGGGCGATGAGGCGCTCGTCGAGTTCGCGCGCACGATCGGCATGCGCGCGTACGCGATCACGCCGCTCGTCGCGCGCGGCCGCACGCTCGGCGCGCTCGCCGTGCTGCAGGCGGAGTCGGGCCGCAACTTCACCGCCGACGACGAAGCGCTGCTCGGCGACATCGCTCAGCGCGCTGCGCTCGCGATCGACAACGCGCGGCTCTATTCGGAAGCCGAGGCCGCGCGCCGCCAGGCCGAGCTCGCCAACCGCGCCAAGGACGAGTTCCTCGCGATGCTCGGCCACGAGCTGCGGAATCCGCTGGCGCCGATCGTGACGACGCTGAGGCTCATGGCGATGCGCGACGACAGCCGCTTCCAGCACGAGCGCAGCGTCATCGAGCGGCAGGTCGGGAACCTCGCGCGCCTGGTCGACGACCTGCTCGACGTCGCGCGGATCGCGCGCGGCGACGTCCAGCTGCGGCGCGAGCGCATCCTCGTCGCCGACGTCCTCGCGCGCGCCGCCGAGATCGCGGCGCCGCTCGTCGAAAGCCGGCGCCACGTACTGCTGTTCGACAACATCGACGCGCAGCTCTCGGTCGACGCGGACGCGGTGCGCCTCAGCCAGGTGTTCGCCAACCTGCTCAACAACGCGGCGCGCTACACGCCCGAAGGCGGAACGATCGAGGTCCGCGCCGAGCGGTGCGGCGACGCCTGCGTCGTCGTCGTCGCCGACGACGGCATCGGCATCGAGGCCGAGCTGCTGCCGCGCATCTTCGAGCTCTTCGTCCAGGGCGCGCAGGGGCCCGAGCGCGCGAGCGGCGGCCTCGGCGTCGGCCTCGCGCTCGTCAAGAACCTGGTCGGCCTGCACGGCGGCAGCGTCGCAGCGACGAGCGCAGGCCGCGGGCGCGGCAGCACGTTCACGGTGACGCTGCCGCTCGCCGTCGACGACCCCGAAGCGACGACGGTGCCGGCGCCGCTCGCCGAGCGCCCGTCGCCGGCAGCGGCGAGCCGGCGCGTCCTCGTCGTCGACGACAACGCCGACGCCGCCGAGGCGACCGCCGACTACCTCGCGCTCGTCGGCTTCGACGTCCGCTTCACCGTCGACCCCGACGAAGGGCTCGCGCTCGTCGCCGCGTTCGCTCCCGACGTCGCGATCCTCGACATCGGCCTGCCGCGGATCGACGGCTACGCGCTCGCCGCGAAGATCCGCGCCGCGACCGAAGGCCGCTGCCGCCTGATCGCGGTGACGGGCTACGGTCTCGCCGAGGACCGCGCACGCACGAAGGCGGCCGGTTTCGAAGCGCACTTCGTCAAGCCGGTGGAGCTCGAGCGGCTCGTCGAGGCGCTGCACGCACGCTAGCGCGTCATCTCGCCGGACCGCACGAATGGAGCGCGTCGATTCGGTCGTCGTCGGCGCCGGCGTCGTCGGCCTCGCGTGCGCGCGCGAGCTCGCGCTCCGCGGCCGCGAGACGATCGTCGTCGAGGCGACCGACGGCATCGGCAACGGCACGAGCTCGCGCAACAGCGAGGTCATCCACGCCGGCCTCTACGACGCGCCCGGGTCGCTGAAGGCGACGCTGTGCGTCGCCGGGCGGCGGCTGCTCTATCCGTACTGCGAAGCGCACGGCGTCGGCCACCGCCGCTGCGGCAAGCTGGTCGTCGCCGCGAGCGCTGCGCAGGTCGAGGCGCTGCGCACGATCGAGGCACGCGCGCTCGCCAACGGCGTCCAGGGCCTGCGCTGGCTGAGCGGCGCCGAAGCGCGCGCGCTCGAGCCGGCGCTGAACGCCGAGGTCGCGCTGCTCTCGACCGTCACCGGGATCATCGACAGCCATTCGCTGATGCTCGCCTACCTCGGCGACCTCGAGCGCGCCGGCGGAACGCTCGTCGTCCGCTCGCCGGTCGAAGGGGCGACGGTCACGGGCGACGGCATCGTGCTGCGCGTCGGCGGCGACGAGCCGGTCGAGCTGCTCGCGCGCTCGGTCGTCAACTCGGCGGGGCTGTTCGCGCAATCGCTCGCGCGCCGCATCGACGGCCTCGACGCGGCCACGATCCCGCGCGAGCGCTTCGCCAAGGGCAACTACTACGCGCTCGCCGGACGCTCGCCGTTCGCCCGCCTGATCTATCCGGTCCCCGAGCCCGGCGGGCTCGGCGTCCACCTCACGCTCGACCTCGCCGGCCAGGCGCGCTTCGGCCCCGACGTCGAATGGCTCGCGCCCGACATCGCTGCCGACGCGATCGACTACGCCGTCGACGCGTCGCGAGGCGAGCGCTTCGTCGCCGCGATCCGGCGCTGGTGGCCGGGGCTACCCGACGGCGCGCTCGCGCCCGCCTACAGCGGCGTGCGGCCGAAGCTGTCGGGGCCCGGCGAAGCGGCGCGCGACTTCGTCGTGCAAGGGCCCGAAGCGCACCGCGTCGCCGGGCTCGTCAACCTCTACGGCATCGAATCGCCGGGGCTGACGGCGAGCCTCGCGATCGCCGCCGAGGTCGCGCGGCTGCTCGGCGCTACGGGAAGTTGACGCCGCGCGGGTCGGTGCTCGTCGCGCCGTAGCGCTCGCCGCTGCCCGAGGTGCCGCTGCCCGTCGCGCTGTTGCTCTGCGCGCCCGAGGCGGACGCGCCGGTGCTGCCGCCCGCGATCGTCGTGCCGCCGCCGACGGTGCCGCGCCACGCCCCGGTCTCGCGCTGCCGGTCCTGGATGAAATCGGCGAAGCGATGCAGGTTCCCGCTCAGCTCCGCACGCACGACGCCGAGCGCGTCGCCGACCTTCTCGGCGATCCCCGGTGCGCGGTACGACATCCGAAGCGTCACCCGCGTGCGGTGGTCGCTGACGCGGTCGAACGTGACGGCGCCGGAGTTCGGCGGCCCGCTCGTGCTCCGCCACGAGATGCGGCGGTCGGGAATCTGCGTCGTGATCTCCGAATCCCACTCGACCGGCTTGCCGGCGATGTTGGCGCGCCAGTGCAGGTGCGTGTCGTCGATCTGGCGGACCTCCTCGACGTCCTTCATGAACTTCGGAAATTCCTCGAACTGGGTCCACTGGTTGTAGGCGGTGCTGATCGGAACGTCGATCTCGATCGAGTCCTGCACGAACGAGAGCTCGCCCGTGCCGCGCCCGACGCTCGGGCCCATCTTCTTCTTCAGCCAGTAGCCGCCGGCGGCGAGCGCGGCGACGGTCGCGAGTCTTCGCAGCAACATGTCTCAGCTCCTTGTCGGTCCGGCCCCCGCGGGCCGTTCGTCTTCCCTGGCATACGACGTGCCGGCGGGCCCGTCGACAGCGACGCGAACGCCGGCGTTGCTCGTTGACGAGGACGGCGTATTGGCGCTGCGTGCGCTGAAGCGGTATCGATTGCAGTACGAGTCGCGGCAGAGCGTGCCGCAGACCTGGTGACGCAGTCCGCGGCTGCGGCGGCTGGCAGGCGTCCGCCTCGCCCGCGCATCTTCGTATTGCGGAGCGAGGCCGCCAGTTCGCAGCACTGCGGGCTTGGCATCGACACTGCCGCGAACCGGGAGCGCCTCGGCCCGGATTGCAACGAGATCGTTGGAGCATCGAATGGGCATCAGTCTTTCGCAGGCGCTCGCCGCCAAGCGCGCCGTGCGCGTCGTAGTCGCGACGAATCAGGAGAACGGAACCGTGAGCTACCACACCGGCACGCTGCGCCACGAGGAAGCGGGCGCGATCGGGCCGTACTTCCGCCCGGCGCGCTTGACGACCAGCGGCGGCAAACCGCTCACCGCGCTGTTCAGCGATCGTTTCGTCGGCGTCTCTTCCGACGAATCGATCGCGGCGCAGAACCCGTTCTCGATCAGCAGCTCCGATGAGGTCGGCTTGTCGATCTCGCGGCTCGGAGCAACGATCGTCGCGAAGTTCACGCTGATCCGCTGGGGCAACGCGTCGTACCAAGTCGCGCTCGCCGAGCGCGGCAAGCTCCTCGAAGGCGCCGGCGCCGTGGTCGGCAATTCGCCCGGCGACGCGCTCTACATCGTCTCGCTGCAGGAGGCCCCGGCGCCGCGCTGACTTCCGCGGGCGCTGTCAGGCCTCACGACGCGGCGACGGCGCTCGGCGCTGCACCCGCGCCGCCTGCGCGTCCAGCGGCGCAGGCGGTAGAAGAGCGAAGTCGGGTGGTCAGGGCGGCATCCGAAGCAGGGCGCGCTGGTTCCGGCAACGCCGATGGCGCGCCACGGCGCGTCGGCCTCCGCAACCCGTCGCGCGCCGATGCGCTTCGTCGCAGCCGGCGTCCGGCCGTCGCAACGGCCTGCTCGCGAACAGTCCGGGCGGCAGAATCGCGACCGCGCCGGCTGGGCGCGCCCGCCACCC
>DASSRF010000299.1:0-2226 GCA_035701945.1 Caldimonas sp.
GCTGGAGCTACTCGACCGGCGAGCGCGCGGGCTGGGTGCAGAAGTTCTCGAACAAGGGGTGGCTGTGCAAGACGTGGGAAGGCGAGCTCGCGCTCGTCTCGCTGCCGGGGACGTCGGTCGAGAAGTTCCAGTTCACCGTGCGCGACGACGCGGTCGCGGCGCAGATCAACAAGGTGATGGGCCAGCGCGTCAGCCTGCACTACGAGGAGAAGGTCGGGCTGCCGACGAGCTGCTTCGGCGAGACGCGCTACTACGTCACCGGCGTGGCGCCGACGGCCGAGGTGCCGCTCGGTCCGGGCGTCGTCGTGCCGGCGCCTCCCGGGGCCGCCGACGCGCGCGCCTCGGGCGCATCGCGGCCCTGAGCGCGAGGTGCGTCGTCGTCGTCAGCGGCATCCCAGCGCGGCTTCGTCGACGATCGCTTCGCGCGGCGCGCTGAGCGTGCGCAGGAAGGCGACGACGTCGCGCCGCTCGGCCGACGACAGCACCGCCGGCGCCGTGCCCTCGGTCGTCGCATGCGGGAGCACCGCGTCGCAGAGATTGGCGACGCTGCCGTCGTGCATGTACGGCGCGGTCGTCTCGACCTCGCGCAGCCCGGGGGTGCGGAACGCGCCGGCTTGCGCGAGCGGCACCGGCATCGCTGCGCCGGACGCGTCGTCGCTGAAGCGGCCGCTTCGCGAATACGGGCTCGCGAGCAGCTTGGCGACGCCGAGCGTCCGGCCGTTGTCGGGTGCGCCCCCGGGCAGCCTGGACACGATGCGCGAACGGTGGAATTCGCCGTCGCTGAAGTTCGCGCCGGAGTGGCAGGCGATGCAGCCGCCGCGGCCGACGAACAGCCTCAAGCCGCGCCGCGCGGCGGCGGGGTAGCGCGCCGCGGCATCGGCGTCGCCGCGGACGATCGCGTCGCGCAACGCGTCGAACGGCGTGCGCTCGCTCGTCAGCGTTTCCTCGTACGCGGCGAGCGCCTTGCCGACGTCGACGAGGGCCGCCTCGTCGTCGGCCGGAGGGCCACGACCGAACGCCGTCGAGTAGAGGCGCTCGAGCGCAGCGTCCTCGCGCAGCGCCGCGGCGATGCGCGATGCGTCCGAGCGCATTTCGCGCGGGTCGAGCATCGGCCGGATGCTCTGCGACCAGAGCGAATCGTTCGCGCCGTCCCAGCCGAACCAGCGCTGCAGCCGCACGTTGAGCAGGCTCGGCGTGTGGCGTCCACCGGTCTCGGCGCCGAGCGCGAGCGCACGGCCGTCGGTGAAGCGGCGCCACGGTTCGTGGCAGGTCGCGCAGCGCAGCCCGCCGACGGTCGACAGCCGCGTGCTGTGGAAGAGCGCCTCGCCGAGCGCGACCGCGTCGGCACGGCCCGACAGCCGATTGCTCGCGTCACGTGTCTGCGCCGGCGGCCACGGGCCGAGCGAGGCGATCGCCGCGCGCTCGCCCGCCGCGTCCGCCGGCGCGCCGGTCGACGCCGCGAGCACGGCCACGAACGCGAGCGTGCCGGCCGCGACGATCGCGAGTGCGCGCCCGCGCATCGGCGCCCGCGCGCCTACTTGCTGTTCGGGTCGACCTTGCCGGTCTGCTTGTAGTAGGCGATCGACTTCTTCAGCTGGGTGTACTCGTCGCACGGCAGGAAGCACAGCTTGTCGAGGACCTGGAGGTGTTCCTCGGCCTTCGGCAGGTTGCCCGCGAGCAGGTACGCCTCGCCGAGATAGGAGTGTGCGCCGCGGTGACGCGGATCGATCCTCAGCGCCTTGTCGTAGTGCAGGAACGCCTCGTCGAGGTGGCCCGACTTGCGATACGAGTAGGCGATCCAGTTCTCGGCGTAGGCGTCGCTGTCGTTCGCGCGCGAGAGGTACGACTGCAGCAGACCGATCGCCTTGTCGTATTGCTTGGCTTCGATCGCGCTGACGGCCTGCTGGTATTCGGGGTCGATCTTCGCGACTGCGTCGGCCTCGCCGCCGCCGCCGCCGCCACCTCCACCGCCGCCGCCGCCACCGCCACCGCCACCGCCGCCGCCACCGCCGCCCCGGGCCCCGTCTACTGCTGCCAGGACGACGGCATGGTCGGCCTCGGCTGCGGCGCGCGCTCGTACACCCACGCCGTGCACTACTCCTCCGAGTGGGCCGTCGGGGCGCGCTCCGTCCGCGAGATCATCGATCGCTGGATCGCGAAGCCCGACTCCGACTTCGCCGTCGCCGACTACGGCTTCGTCCTCTCCGACGAGGAGCAGCGGCGGCG
>DASSRF010000300.1:0-4695 GCA_035701945.1 Caldimonas sp.
CGGCGCGCGACCGGCTCGTCGTGGACCTGCGCAAGCGGTCCCTTGCGGTCCATCGGCTGGCCCTGCGAGTCGACGACGCGGCCGAGCAGACCGTCGCCGACGGGCAAGTGGAGCGTGCGGTCGACGGTGCGCCGCCACGGATGGCGCGCGATGCCGAGGCGGATCGGCGCGAGCGGCGAAGGCCGCGGCACGACGAGCGCGCCGCTCGCGAGGCCGTGGACGTCGCCGGTCGGCATCAGGTACGCGCGGTCGCCAGAGAAGCCGACGACCTCGGCGACGACGGGAGGTCCGGTTTCGCCGGCGACCTCGTCCTGGTGGATCTCGCACACCGAGCCGACCGGGACGCGGATCCCCGCGGCCTCGAGGACGAGCCCGGTGACGCGGACGAGCCGGCCCTGCGTCTCGAGCGGCAGCGTCTCGCTCGCCGCCGCCTGCAGGTCGGCGAGGTAGCGCTGCCACCGCGAAGTCACCGTGGCCGGCGACTTCGGCGGCGCACCGCCGTCATCCTGAGCGGGGCGAAGGATCTCAGCGTTCGCCATCGCCGCGATCCTTCGCTGCGCTCACGATGGCAACGCATTGCTCACGCATCGCCGGGATCCTTCGCTGCGCCCAGGACGACGGGAGACGACGCCGAGTCGCCGGCCCACGGCAGGTCGCTGCCGAGCGCCGCGACCGCGCGCCGCCAGCGCTCGTCGATCGTCGCGTCGACGAGGCCGATGTCGGACTCGATGCGGCAGCCGCCGCGCGCGATCTGCGGATCGGCAACGAGCCGCGCGCCGCGTGCCGCGATCGCGTCGGCCGCGTCGGCCGCGATGAGCGCGTGGTCGTCGGGATGGACGCGCAGCACGACGTGGCGCGCGCTCGGCAGCAGCGCTGCGATCGCCTGCTCGGCGACGATCGCGACCGCCTCCGGGCGCATCGCCAATTCGCTTCGCAGCACCTGGCGCGCCAGCGCCGCCGCCGTCGCGGCGAGCGCGGACGCCATCTCCTGCTGGAGCGCGTCGAGCTGCTCGCCGACCGAGCGGACGAGCGCGCCGACCTGCGCGGTCGTCTGGCTCGCGAAGCTCTGCTTGAAGCCTTCGAGCGCGACGAGGCCGTCGCGGTAGCCTTCCTGGTAGCCCGACTGCCGCGCCGCGCGCAGCGCGTGCGCGTGTTGCTCCGCCGGATCGGCAGGCGGCTCGGGCTCGGCGCGCGCTGCGGCGCTGCCGCCGGCCGTCGAGACGTCGCCGAACGACCACGACGCGAACGAGCTCAGCTCCTCGCGCGGGATGAAGCGCGAGTACACGTCGCGCGCCGGCGTCGAGCGCGCGCCCTCGGCGGGCGGCGGCACCGGACGCGGTTTCGCTGCGCTCATCGATCGCACGGCGCGGCGGCCTTACAGGAAGTCATCGCCGCTGCCGCCGCCGATCACGAGCTGGCCTTCCTCGGCGAGCCGGCGGACGACCTTGAGCAGCTCCTTCTGCTCGGCCTCGACCTCGGCGACGCGGACCGGGCCGCGCGCGTCGATCTCCTCCTGCAGCGTCTCGGCCGCGCGGGTCGACATGTTCTTCAGCACCTTCTCGCGCAGCTCGGGCTTGGCGCCCTTGAGGGCGACGACGAGCGCCTCCGACTGCACTTCCTTCAGCAGCGCCTGGATGCCGCGGTCGTCGACGCGCATCAGGTCGTCGAACGTGAACAGGTTGTCGAGGATGCGCTGCGCGAGGTCGTTGTCGGTCTCGCGGATGTAGTCGATCGCCGCCGTCTCGATCGTCGTGCCGAGCAGGTTGATCATCTCCGCCGCGGTCTTGACGCCGCCGAGCGGCGCGAGGCGCGCCTGCTCGCCGCCTGCGACCATCCGGCCCATGACGTCGCTCAGGTCCTTGAGCGCCGAAGGCTGGATGCCGTCGAGCGTCGCGACGCGGACGAGCACCTCGTTCCTGTGGCGCTCGCCGAAGCTCTTCAGCACCGCCGCGGCCTGCTCGCTGTCGAGGTGGACGAGCACCGCTGCGACGATCTGCGGGTGCTCGTGGCGGAGCATCTCGCCGATCGACGCCGAGTCCATCCACTTGAGGCCCTCGATCCCGGCGAGCTTGCCGTCCTGCAGGATGCGGTCGATCAGCAGGTTCGCCTTGTCCTCGTCGAGCGCCTTCTTCAGGACGTTGCGGACGTAGTTGCCGGTGTCGGCGACGAGCGGGCTGCGGCTCTCGGCGGTGCTCGCGAACTTGGCCATCACCTTGTCGAGCCGGTCCTTCGGCACCGACGTCATGCGCGCGATCGTCTCGCCGAGGCTCCTCACCTCGCGCGGCGACAGATGCCGCAGCACGCCGGCGGCTTCTTCCTCGCCGAGCGACATCAGGAGGATCGCCGCGTCTTCGAGTCCGGCTTCGTCGAGCGCCATCGTCGTTCCCTGTCTCGCCTACGCCGCTTCGCCGCCGCCGACCCAGCCGCGAACGATGCCGGCGACCGCGGCGGGGTTGTCCTTGGCGAGCGCCTTCGCGCCCTCGATCTGGCGCAGCACCGCCGGCTGACCGAGGATCGCGGGCATCGGCGGCTCGTCGTCGACGACCGCGTCGATCCGCTGGCCGGGGCGCGGCAGCTGCGCCTGGCGCGTCGGCCGCGGCGCGAGCGCCGCCTTCATCGCCGGCCGCACCAGACCGAAGAAGACGAGCAGCGCGACGATCGCGAGGCCGATCGGCATGGCAGCCGCGCGGATCATGTCGATCAGCTCGGGCGTCTTCCAGAACGGGACCTCGCGCAGCGTCGCGCTCGGCTCGACCTTGAACGGCGCGTTGACGACCTTGACCGAATCGCCGCGCTCCTTGGAAAAGCCGATCGACTCGCGAACGAGCGCCGTGATCTTCTCGAGCTCGTCGGCACCGAGCGCGACCTGCGTCGTCCTGCCCTTGGCGTCGGTGACGCTGCGGTTGTTGACGACGACCGCGGCGTTCAGCCGCTTGACGGTGCCGGTCGCGTTCCTCGTCACGCGCACCGTCTTGTCGACCTCGTAGTTCGTCACCGCGTCGCGACGGCCGCCGCTCGGATTGGCAACGCCGGTCGCCGCGGCGTGCAGCGGCTGCGAAGCTCCGGTGAGCGGCGCCGTCGCCGCGACCGGCGGCTGGTTCGACGCCGCGCCCGGCACGCCGCTCGCGAGCGCGGTGCCTGCGTTGCCCGGCTGCTCGCTCGTCTGCTGGCTGCGGATCGAGACGCTCGCGTTCTCGCCCTGGTTCGGCTTGAACTCCTCGGAGGTCGCCTCGGTCTGCGAGAAGTCGATCTCGGCGGTGACGCTCGCGCGCAGGTTGTCGTGACCGACGATCGGCTCGACCAGATCGACGATGCGCTTGGTGTAGCCGTTCTCGATCTGCGCGACGTACGCGAGCTGCTGGGCGTCGAGGCCGCCGGCGGCGGCCGCTGCGTCGTTGCTTCCGGTGAGCAGCGCGCCGCTCTGGTCGAGCACGCTCACCGCCTTCGGGCTCATCTCGGGAACGCTCGACGAGACGAGGTGGACGATGCCGGCGACCTGCGCCCGATCGAGCGTGCGCCCGGGGTGCAGCGTCAGCAGCACCGACGCGCTCGGCTTCTGCTGCTCGCGAAAGAATCCGTTCTGGTTCGGCAGCGCGAGGTGGACGCGCGCCGCCTGCACCGCGGCGAGCGACGAGATCGAGCGCGTCAGCTCGCCTTCGAGGCCGCGCTGGAACGTCAGGCGCTCCTGGAACTGCGTCTGCCCGAAGCGGGCGCTGTCCATCAGCTCGAAGCCGGTGACCGCGCCCTTCGGCAGTCCGGCGGTCGCCATCTTCAGGCGCAGGTCGTGCACCTGCCCGGCGGGAACGAGGATCGCGGCGCCGCCTTCGGACAGGCGGTACGGCACGTTCATCTGCGACAGCTGCGCGATCACCGCGCCGCCGTCCTTGTCCGAGAGGTTGGCGTAGAGGACCTTGTAGTCGCCGTGCGAGCTCCACGCCGTCATCGCGAAGACGACGCCGGCGAGGGCGACGACGCCGACGAGGGCGCTGATCTTGCTGCGCAGCGGCATCGCCTGCAGCCGGCCGGCGAAGGTGGCGGGAACCTGGGGGGAGTTCAGGGCAACGGCGTTGTCCATGGAAGCGTTCGCGTGGGAGACCGCGGCGCACAGCCGCCGGTGCCGGGAATTATTCGAACGCCCCGGCGGTCGGGATGGCCCGAACAGGCCGGAATTGCGGCGTCAGTTCGCGCTGACGGAAGGCGCCGGCGCTGCCACGATGGCGGTCCTGGAGACATCCGCGATGAACGTCACCCTGAAGCCCTTCGACTTCGCGCAGGCGGTCGCGCGCGCCGGCCTCGGCGTCGACGGCATGCCGCTGAAGCCAAGCAACGCGGTCGCCGGCACCGGATTCCAGAAGGCGCTCGGGCACGCGCTCGACGCCGTCAGCCGGTCGCAGGACGAAGCGACGCGGCTGCAGCGCGAGGTCATGCTCGACAACCCGACGGTGAGCCTCGAGCAGACGATGGTCGCGATGCAGAAGGCGCAGATCGGCTTCGCCGCGACGCTGCAGGTCCGCAACCGCCTCGTGCAGGCGTACTCGGACATCATGGGGATGCAGGTCTAGGCGACCGCCCCGCGATCGAACGCGCTTGGGTTGCCGCGCGTGCGGCGACGGTTCACGAGTCGACGAGCATCTGCAGCCGGCGCGCGGCGGCCCGCCGCGGCGCTCAGCTCGGCAGCCCGGTGCTGTCGCCGTT
>DASSRF010000301.1:0-2548 GCA_035701945.1 Caldimonas sp.
CGCGTCGTCGCGACGTAGAGCAGGCGGCGGTATTCGCGCTCGCGCGCGCTGCGCGCGGCACCCCGAAGATCGGCGCTCAGCACGCAGTCCTCGGCCGCGCGCACCGGCCAGAACGGCATCGGCGTATCGCCGTCGCTCCACAGGATGCGCTGATCGTTGCGGCCGGTCGGCGCGCTGCACGTGTCGGGCAGGAACACGATGTCGGCCTCGAGGCCCTTGGCGCCGTGCACGGTCATGACGCGCACCTCGTCGCGGCCCTGCTCCATGTCGCGCTTGACCTCGGCGGCGCCGCGCTCGAACCAGTCGAGAAAGCCCTGGAGCGAGGGGGCGTGCTGGCGCTCATAGGACAGCGCGAGCGCCAGGAACTCGTCTATCGGATCGCTCGCCTCGGTGCCGAGCCGCGCCAGAAAGCGGCGCCGGCCGTCGCCGTCGAGCACGGCGCTGTAGAACTCGAAAGGCGGCGTCCGGTCGGCGCGGGCGAGCAGCGCGACCAGCGCGTCGGCGGCGCGGCGCCATTTGTCGCTTTCCAGCGCGCGCGCGCGCAGGGTCTGCCACAGCGCGCTCTGCCGCTGATAGCACAGCCGGAACAGGTCGTCGTCGTCGAAGCCGAACAGCGGCCCCTTCAGCACCGTCGCCAGCGTCAGATCGTCCGACGGCAACAGCGCGAAAGCGCCGAGCGCCACGAGGTCCATGACCGCGATCTGCTCGGCCAGCACCATGCGGTCGGCGCCGGCGACCGGGATGTCGGCGCGCTTGAGCGCGCGCACGATCTCCTCGAAGAACGCGTCGCGCCGGCGCACCAGGATCAGGATGTCGCCGGCGCCGATCGGCCGGCCGCGCGACTCCAGCACCTCGCGGTTGCGCAGCCAGCCCTGGATCGTGTCGACGATCTGCCGGGCCAGCACGGCAGGCGGGCTCGCCGAGCCGACATAGTCGAGCGGCGCGTCCCACGGATCGGCGTCCGCGACATCGGGCGCGGTGACGACCGGCCACAGCTCGACCAGGCCGGCCGCGCCTTCGCGATGCGCCATGTGGCGCAGCTCGGCCGCGTCGTCGGCCACGCCGTCGCGCGCCTCGGGCTGGCGGAAGATCGCGTCGACCGCATCCAGCACGGCCTGGGCCGAGCGGAACGACACCGCGAGATCGACCGGGCGGAATTCCTGCGCCGCCTCGGCGACGTGATGCGCGAAATGGTCGCGCATGGCGGCGAAGGCCGCGGGATCGGCGCCCTGGAAGCTGAAGATCGACTGCTTGGCGTCGCCGACGGCGAACACCGTCCGCCGCCCCTCGCGCGCGCCCTGGCCGACGAAGAACTCTTCCGCGAGCTTGCCGATCACCTCCCATTGCTCGGGGCTGGTGTCCTGGGCCTCGTCGACCAGGATGTGGTCGAGGCCGCCGTCGAGCTTGAACATCACCCACGGCGAGGCGCTGCGCTCCTTGAGCAGGGCGCGCGTCAGCAGGATCAAGTCGTCGTAGTCGAGCAGCGCTTGGCGCGTCTTTTCGGCGGCGTAGCGGTCGAGCAGCGCCTTGCCGAGCCGGATCAGCGCCGCGGTCGAGCGCGCGACGCCGAGACAGTTGAGCCGCTCGCGCAGATCGACGACGCGCGCCTGCTCGGCGAGCAGAATGTCGAGCGCGGCTGAATCCGATTTTTGCGCCGCCTTCGTGACCAGATTCTTCTCCGCCTTGGGCGTGCCCTTGGCCGTCAGGAAGACGTCGAGCCAGTCGTCGATGCGTGCAACCCTGTCGTCCGTGGCGAGCCAGGCGCGTATCGCCACGGCGCGTGCGCCATCAGACTCGCTGCCCTGCTCCAGCGCCGCGGCGGCGCGCAGCAGATCGCGCTCGGGCGTCAGGCCGGCGAAATCGGCGATCACGTCGTCGCGCGTCGCCGCCGGGTCGGCGCCGAGCCGCGCAAATACGGCGCCGATCGCCCTCTCGGCGTCGTTGTGATGGTCGCCGAGGAAGCGGAACAGCCGCCGCCGGCCGAACACCAGCTCGGCCATCACCGTCTCGAAGGTGCCCTCGTCGACCGAGGCGACGACGTGCTCGAGCGCCGCGGCGAGGTCCGGATCGCCGCCGGCGTCGAGCAGCAGCCGGCCGCGCGCCTCGTCGAGCAGCTCCTGCGCCGTCGCCTCGTCGGCGACGGCGAAATGCGGGGCGACGCCGGCCTCGAGCGGAAAGCGCTTGAGGAGGGACTCGCAGAAGGCATGAATCGTCTGGATGCGAAGCCGTCCCTTGGCGTCGAGCACGTTGGCGAAAAGGCAGCGCGCGACAAGACGCAGGGCCGGCTCGGGCGGCGCGCCGAGCAGCTCGGTCAGCGCCGCGTCGAGCGCCGCGTCGGACAGGATCGACCATCGGCCGAGCCGCTGGTAGAGCCGGTTCGCCATCTCGGCCGCGGCCGCCTTGGTGAAGGTCAGGCACAGGATGGCGCCCGGCCGTGTGCCGCCGAGCAGAAGCCGCGTGACGCGGTCGATGAGCACGCGCGTCTTGCCCGAGCCGGCATGGGCGGCGACCCAGACCGAGGCGGCGGGATCGGCCGCGGCGCGCTGCG
>DASSRF010000302.1:0-3426 GCA_035701945.1 Caldimonas sp.
TGCTGCCCTTGACGTATTTATATTGAATGACGTCGCCGTCGATCTTGGGGTTGAGTGGATTGAGCTTGATGCCGGGGCCGCTCGCCGGCCGATCCGATTTCGCGGCCAGTGCCTGGGCGTGCTTCTTAACCGAGTCCTGGAACTTGCTGGTCGGGTAGGTGGCGTCGACGAAGCGGCCTTCAACGGCGCGCTTGCCGCGCACGCCTTCGGAGAGCGTCGAAAAGTCATCCGCGAGATCGCGACGCACTTTCCGCTTGTCAACGACTCGTGTCAAACCACCTGTGCCTGGCAGGACGCCGAGCAAGGGGACCTCCGGCAGGCTGACCGCCGATGAACGGTCATCGACCAGGATGATCTCGTCGCAGGCCAGCGCGAGCTCGTAGCCGCCGCCGGCGCACGCGCCGTTGACGGCGGCGACGAACTTGATTCCCGAGTGCTTCGACGTGTCCTCGATGCCGTTGCGCGTCTCGTTGGTGAACTTGCAGAAGTTCACCTTCCAGGCGTGGCTCGACGTGCCGAGCATGAAGATGTTGGCGCCCGAGCAGAAGACGCGGTCCTTGCCGCTGGTGACGATGACGGCGCGGACCTCGGGATGCTCGAAGCGGACGCGGTTGAGCGCGTCGGCGAGTTCGACGTCGACGCCGAGGTCGTAGCTGTTGAGCTTGAGCTTGTAGCCGGGGCGGATGCCACCGTCCTCGGCGACGTCGAGCGTCAGCCGCGCGACATCACCCTCGACGGCGAGCTTCCAGTGACGGTACTGCGAAGGGTCGGTGCGGTAGTCGACGCGGGGCGCAACGCTGGAATCCATCGGCGATCTCTCCTCGGCAGGCAGCAGCGCGCCGCTTTCCTGCATGATAGTGCATGTTACCGACCAGGTCAAGCCGGAGCTGCAGTTTCCTTCATATCACCGGCGGCGCTCACCCGCTTGCCGGCGTCGCGGCGAACGCCGTCGAGCAGCAGTCCGCTGACGAGCTCGAGCAGGCCGGCGAAGCTCTCGTCCTCGCTCTTGCCGGCGGTGTCGAAGCGCGCGTCGGCCTTGGCGTAGAACGGCGATCGACCGGCGAGGATGCGGCGCAGATCGGTCATCGCCTCGCGGCTCTGCGCCATCGGCCGGGTGTCGCCCTGCGCGGCGACGCGCGCCATGTGCTCTTCGGGCGACGCCTGCAGCCACACCGTCGTGCAGTGGCCGAGCAGCGCGTTGAAGGTCGCCGGCTCGGCGACGATGCCGCCCGGCGTCGCGATCACAGCGGCGGGATGCGTCCGCACCGTCTCGTCGAGCGCGCGCCGCTCGTAGCGGTGGTACGCGTTGCTGCCGTAGAGGTCGTGGATCTCGCGGATGCTGGCGCCGGCGATCCGCTCGATCTCGCGGCTCAGCTCGACGAACGGCATGTCGAGCGCTTCGGCGAGGCGCGCGCCGAGCCACGACTTGCCTGCGCCGCGCAGCCCGATGAGCGCGATTCGCCGGCCGCGGTCGGCATCGCCCCCGGCGACGCCGAAGAGCGTCGCGATCGCGAGCCGCGCGCGCCGGAGCTCGGCATCGCTCCTGCCGCGCAGCAGCTCGCGCAGCATCAGCCACTCGGGCGAGCTCGTGCTGAGGTCGCCGACGAGCTCGGCGAGCGAGCAGTCGAGCGCGGCCGCGACCTGCTGCAGGACCAGGATCGACGCGTTGCCGATCCCGTATTCGAGGTTGGCCAGATGGCGCTCGGAGACGCCCGAGGCGATCGCGACCGACTTGCGCGTCAGGCCGCGGCGGGCGCGCAGGAGGCGGACGCGCTCGCCGAGCGCGAGGAGGAACGGGTCTTTGCCGTCGGTCGCCATACATGCAGTATAGTGCTTGACGAGCCGGGGTGGACGACCTATCGTGCGTCGTTCCCGGCTCTTTCACCGCCCATGCTGTCGCCGCCCGAACCGCTCAACTTCGCGCGCCACCTGTTCGACGCCAACCGCGGCCGCGCTGCGCGGATCGCCTACGTCGACGACCGCGGCAGCCTCACGTACGGCGAGCTCGACGAGCGCGCGCGCCGCTTCGCCGCCGCGCTGCTCGCGCTCGGCGTCCGCCGCGAGGAGCGCGTCCTGCTGCTCATGCACGACGTCGTCGAGTGGCCGATCGCGTTCCTCGGCGCGCTTCATGCGGGCGTCGTTCCGGTCGCCGTCAACACGCTGCTGACGGCCGACGACTATGCGTACATGCTCGCGAACAGCCGCGCGCAGGCCGCGATCGTCTCGGCGGCGCTCGTGCCGACGCTCGCGCAAGCGCTCGACCGCGGCGGCCACGAGGTGCGGCACACGATCGTCGCCGGCGATGGCGCGAGCGATGCGCTGCCCGGAGCGATCGCGTTCGCGTCGCTGCTCGCCGCGCACGCCCCGGCGGCCACGGCAGCGGCGACGCGCGGCGACGATCCCGCGTTCTGGCTCTATTCGTCGGGCTCGACCGGCAAGCCCAAGGGCACCGTCCACACCCACGCCAACGCCTGGTGGACCGCCGAGCTCTACGGCAAGGGCGTGCTCGCGCTGCGCGAGGACGACGTCTGCTTCTCGGCGGCGAAGCTCTACTTCGCGTACGGCCTCGGCAACGCGCTGACGTTCCCGCTCTCGGCCGGCGCGAGCGTGGTGCTGATGGCCGAGCGGCCGACGCCCGACGCCGTCTTCAGGCGATGGACCGGCGCCGCCGCGGCGGCGACGACCGGCCGCGCGATCAAGCCGACGATCTTCTTCGGCGCGCCGACCGGCTTCGCCGGCATGCTCGCTTCGCCGGCGCTGCCCGCCAGGGGCGACGTCGCGCTGCGCATGTGCTCGTCGGCGGGCGAGGCGCTCCCCGCCGACATCGGCCAGCGCTTCGAACGCCACTTCGGCTGCGCGATCGTCGACGGCATCGGCTCGACCGAGATGCTGCACATCTTCCTCTCCAACCGCCCGGGCGACGTCCGCTACGGCACGACCGGCAAGCCCGTCGCCGGCTACGAGGTCGAGCTGCGCGGCGAAGACGGCCGCCCGGTCGGCGACGGCGAGATCGGCGACCTCTACATCAAGGGGCCGAGCGCGGCGCTCATGTACTGGGGCGACCGCGAGCGCTCGCGCGCGACGTTCCAGGGCGAGTGGACGAAGAGCGGCGACAAGTACGTGCGCGACCGCGACGGCTACTACACGTACTCGGGCCGCAGCGACGACATGCTCAAGGTGAGCGGCCAGTGGGTGTCGCCGTTCGAGGTCGAAGCGACGCTGATGCAGCACCCGGCGGTGCTCGAGTGCGCGGTGATCGGCATCGAGGACGCCGAAGGGCTGACGAAGTCGAAGGCGTTCGTCGTCCGCAAGCCCGGCGCCGAGGTCGGCGACGAGCAGCTGAAGGCGTTCGTCAAGGAAAAGCTCGCGCCGTACAAGTACCCGCGCGCGATCGAGTTCATCGACGAGCTGCCGAAGACGGCGACC
>DASSRF010000303.1:0-5185 GCA_035701945.1 Caldimonas sp.
CGGTCGTTGAAGTAGAGCGAGCGCGAATACGGTGCCCAGACGCGGATCACGCGTCGCTCGAGCATGCCGTCGAAGTCGCCGGTCCAGGGCTTGTTGTGGATCGCGAGACGTCGCGGGGCGATGGCGTCGCCCGCGGGCGGCTGGCCCTGCGCGACGGCCGCGCACGCGGCGACGAGCAGCGGTCCAAGCACGACGCATCGCAGCCAGATCGGACCCATGGCGTACCCCCGAGCGAGCAGACGCGGACAACGCCGCAGTCTGCACCTTTGCCGGCTCAGCGCGGAAACCGTTCGCGCAGCTTCACCTTCCAGAACTTGCCCGTCGACGTCCGCGGCACGCTGTCGATCACCTCGTAGCGATCCGGCAACTGCCACTTCGCGAAGCCGTGGCCGAGCAGGTGTCGGCCGAGGTCGTCGCGCAGGCGATCGCCGGCGAGCTCGGTGCCCGGCTTCAGGACGATGCATGCCAAAGGCCGTTCGCTCCACTTCTCGTCGGGGATCGCGATCACCGCGGCCTCGGCGATCGCCGGATGCGCCATCAGCGCGTTCTCGAGATCGACCGAGCTGATCCACTCGCCGCCCGACTTGATGAGGTCCTTGGTGCGGTCGGTGATGCGCACGAACGCGAGCTCGTCGATCGTCGCGACGTCGCCGGTGCGCAGCCACCCGTCGTCGGTGAACTTGTCGGCGCTCCTCGGCACCTCGTGGTACGAGCCGGTGATGAACGGCCCGCGGACCTGGATCTCGCCCATCGTCTTGCCGTCGTGCGGCGCGTCGGTGCCGTCGTCGGTGCGGATGCGGACGTCGACGAGCGGCACCGGTACTCCGGCCATCGCGGCGCGGCGGAAGCGCTCGTCGTCGCCGGCGTCCTTCAATTCGTTCTTCTGGTACGAGACGGTCGCGATCGGCGACGTCTCGGTCATCCCCCAGCCCTGCACGATCCAGACGCCGTGGCGCGCGAAGGCGCGGATCAGCGACTCGGGAACCGCCGAGCCGCCGACGAGCGAGCGCATCCCCGTCGGCAGCTTCCAGCGCCCGGGCTGTTTCTCGAGCGCCTGTTCGTACAGCTGGATCAAGCCCATCCAGATCGTCGGGACGCCGAGCGCGAGCGTCGGCGGCTCGGCCTTCATCAGGTCGAGCAGGTCCTCGGGGTGCAGGTGCGGCCCGGGGAAGACCATCTTCACGCCGAGCATCACCGCCGCGTACGGGATGCCCCAGCTGTTGGCGTGGAACATCGGCGTCACCGGCAGCACGACGTCGGTGCCCTTCAGGCCCCAGAAGTCGGCGAGGCAGCCGACCAGGCTGTGCAGCACCGTCGAGCGGTGCGAGTACGCGACGCCCTTCGGCCGCCCGGTCGTCCCCGACGTGTAGCACATCGCGATCGGGTCGTCCTCGTCGTGCGGCGCGTAGACGAGCGCGTCGCCGTCGGCGCGCCCGAGGAGCTGCTCGTAGTCGATGTACGCCGGATCGACCTTGGCGCCCGAGAACGGAAAGACGATGACGCGCTCGAACGCGTGCTTGTCGGCGAATTGCCTGTAAAGCGGGAGCAGCACGTCGTCGACGACGAGGAAGCGGTCCTTCGCGTCGTGCGCGATCCAGCCGATCTCGTCGGGCGACAGGCGCAGGTTGAGCGTGTGCATGACGCCGCCGGCGGCGGGGATGCCGAAGTAGCACTCGAGGTGCGCGTGGTGGTTCCAGCACAGCGTCGCGACGCGGTCGCCCTTCTTCAGGCCGAGCGCCTGCAGTGCCGCGGCGAGCTGTCGCGTTCGCCGGTGGTACTCGCCGTACGTGTGCCTGCGCAGCGACTTGTCGGGAAGGCGCGAGACGATCTCGTTGGTCGGGAACAGCTCGCCGGCGCGGTCGAGCAGGTGGTTGAGCGAGAGCGGAACGTCCATCATCGTCGAGCGCATCGCGGTCTCCTCGTTCAATGTCCGGCGGCGCGGGCGTCGCGCGCTGCGACGGCCGCTTCGTATTCGTCCTTCAGCATCGACAGCACCACGAGCGAGTCGTAGCCGCTGCCGCTCTTCACGCTCTCGCGCAGCCGCCCCTCCTCGACGAAGCCTTCGCTGCGGTAGAGCGCGAGCGCGCGCGCGTTGGCGCTGCGAACGTCGAGCCAGAAGCGGTGCGCGCCGAGGTCGCGAAACGCCATCTGGGCGAGCAGCCGGACGCACGCGCGGCCGTAGCCCTGGCCCTTGGGCTGCAGCACGATCCGCTTGAGCTCGACCGAGGCGTTCGGATTGCGGCAGCCCTGCAGGATGACGAACCCCGCCGACGGATAGCCGTCGCCGGCCTCGACGATGAAATGGCGGAAGTCCGGAAAGCGCATCGCGCCTTCGTGCTGGACGCGCTCCCAGGGGGTGATGAACGGCCGGTTGGCCGGGTCGTCCTCGACCGAGGCGACGAAGTCGAGATCCGACAGCATCGTCGGCCGCAGGCGCAGCGGGCCCGCGGCGCGCGCCGAGGTGTTCACACGTCGACCTCGACGGCGTCGGCGCGCAGCTCCATCAGCTCGCGCCGCGCCTGCGCCTCGCCCTTGCCCATGAGCTTGGCGAGCGACGCCGCGGTCGCCGCGAAGCCCGCGGCGGCGAAGCCGATCGGCAGCAGCCGCCGCGTCTCCGGGTTGAGCGTCGTGTCCCAGAGCTGCTCGGCGTTCATCTCGCCGAGCCCCTTGAAGCGGCTCACGCTCCAGCTGCCCGGGCGCGCGCCTTCCTTCTGCAGGCGGTCGAGCGTCGCGTGCAGCTCGTCGTCGTCGAGCGCGTAGATCTTCGCCGCCGGCTTCTTGCCGCGCGCAGGCGCGTCGACGCGAAACAGCGGCGGCCGCGCGACGAAGACGTGGCCGCGCTCGATCAGCTTCGGGAAGTGGCGGAAGAAGAGCGTCAGCAGCAGCACCTGGATGTGCGAGCCGTCGACGTCGGCGTCCGAGAGGATGCAGACCTTGCCGTAGCGCAGCCCCGAGAAGTCGGGGCTGTCGTCGGCGCCGTGCGGATCGACTCCGATCGCGACGGCGATGTCGTGGATCTCGTTGTTCGCGAACAGGCGGTCGCGCTCGACCTCCCACGCGTTGAGGACCTTGCCGCGCAGCGGCAGGATCGCCTGCGTCTCCTTGTCGCGCCCCATCTTGGCGCTGCCGCCGGCCGAGTCGCCTTCGACGAGGAAGAGCTCGTTGAGCGCCAGGTCGCGGCTCTCGCAGTCGGTGAGCTTGCCGGGGAGCACGGCGACTCCCGAGCCCTTCTTCTTCTCGACCTTGAGGCTCGCGCGCTGGCGGCTCTGCGCCTGGCGGATGACGAGGTCGGCGAGCTTCCTGCCGTGCTCGACGTGCTGCGACAGCCACAGCTCGAACGCCGGCCGCACGCACGCCGAGACGAGCCGGAGCGCCTCGCGGCTGTTCAGCCGCTCCTTGATCTGGCCCTGGAACTGCGGATCGAGCACCTTCGCCGAGAGCACGAAGCTGGCGCGCGAGAAGACGTCGTCGGGCATCACCTTGACGCCCTTGGGCAGCAGCGAATGGAGGTCGATGAATCCCTTCACGGCGTGGAAGAGGCCGTCCTTGAGCCCCGACTCGTGCGTTCCTCCGGCCACCGTCGGGATCAGGTTGACGTAGCTCTCGCGCATCGCGACGCCGTCTTCGGTGAAGGCGACGCACCACGCGGCGCCCTCGCCTTCGGCGACGTCCTCGCTCTCGCGGCCGTCGGCGTGGTGCGCGCCCTCGAAGAGCGGGATCACCGGGTCGGCGGCGAGCGTCTGCAGCAGGTAGTCCGAGAGTCCTCCCGTGTACAGCCAGTCGCTTCGCTCGGGCTCGCCGCGGCCGGGCTTCTCGACCGTGAGCGAGACCTTGACTCCCGGCATCAGCACCGCCTTGCTGCGCAGGACGTGCGTCAGCTCGGCGCGCGGCAGCTCGGCGCTCTCGAAGTAGCGCGGGTCGGGCCAGACGCGAACGCGCGTCCCGCTCTTGCGCTCGCTCGCCGCGGCCTTGCGCGTCCTGAGAGGCTCGACGACGGCGCCGCCCGCGAACGCGATCGACGCCGCCTGGCCGCCTCGCCACACCGTCACCTCGAGCCGCTTCGCGAGCGCGTTGGTGACGCTGACGCCGACGCCGTGCAGGCCGCCCGAGAAGCTGTACGCGGCGTTGCCGCCCTTGTCGAACTTGCCGCCGGCGTGCAGCCGCGTGAAGACGATCTCGACGACGCTGACCTTCTCCTCGGGATGCAGCCCCATCGGGATGCCGCGGCCGTCGTCGTCGACGGTGACCGAGCCGTCGCCGTGCAGCGTGACGTCGATGCGCGTGCCGGCGCCGGCGAGCGCCTCGTCGGCGGCGTTGTCGATGACCTCCTGGACGACGTGCAGCGGGTTCTCGGTCCGCGTGTACATCCCCGGCCGCTGCTTGACCGGCTCGAGGCCCTTGAGAACGCGGATCGACTCCTCGCCGTAGCTGCCGCCCTTCGCCGCCTTCGTCGCCATGCGAACGATTCTAGGGATTGCGCTTTGCGGCTCTCCTGCGTGGCGCCTCGCGGCGCGGGCGGGGGCGCTTCGCCGCGGCGGCGGCGGCGTCGGCGTTGCCGCGCACGATCAGCGCGTCGACGCCGAGCTGCCACGTCTGCTGCCACTCGGAAGGCGCGAAGTAGCGCGCGACGCGTGTCAGATGCGGCGCCTCGCGCGCGACGAAGTCGTCGTCGACCGGCTCGGCCGCCGACGGGCCCTTCGCGTAGCCCGCGGTCTCCTCGAGGCACGCGCCGATCAGGAAGTACCCCATCGCCCGGAAATGGCGCGCCGTCAGCTCGGGATCCTGCATCTTCGCGTCGATGACGCTCACGACCGACTCGATGAAGCGGATCCCCGCCGGCATGTTGAGGCGATGCAGCGCGACAAGCGGAAAGAGCTTCGGCCAGCGGTGCGCCATCGCGCGGTACGACTCGAGCAGCCGGCGCAGCCGCGCCTCGCCGTCGGGTCCCGGCTCGGGAACGTCGACGCTCGCGATGGCGTGCTCGACGAGCGCGTCGAGCAGGTGCTGCTTGCTGGGGAAATGGTGGTAGATGCTCATCGCCTCGCAGCCGAGGCGCTCGCCGAGCTTGCGCGTGCTGAAGCCGGCGAGCCCGTCGGCCTCGACGAGCGCGAGCGCCGCGTCGACGATGCGCTCGCGCGTCAGCGGCTCGCGGGCGGGGCGGCGGCGGTTCGGCACGGTTGACATC
>DASSRF010000304.1:0-9508 GCA_035701945.1 Caldimonas sp.
ACGGTGGTGGGGCAGATGTTGTTCATCGGCGCGATGTTCACGCGCGTCATCGCGATGGCACCGATCTTGGTCTGCTCGATGGTGTCCTTCTCGGCCCCGAGCGCGCTGTTGTTGAACACCTTGATGGTGTCCTTGTTGTTCGTGAGCTTCGCGAGCACCGTGCCCATGTACTTGACCGCCTCGACCGTCGGGTAACCGTCGGGGTGGATGTCGGTCGAGCGGAACTCGGTCGCACGGGCGGAGCCGAGCGCTGCGAGCAGCGCTGCGATCGCGATGGGCACGGTCTTCTTCACGGGAGCTCTCCTCTCTGGTCACGGGAACGGGCCGCGAGCGACGAAGGCGCCGCCCTGGTAGATCGCCGTCGGGTCGTCGCGGTCGGGCGGCGGACCCGCGGCCTCGACCGCGGCGCGAAACGGCTCCGAACTGTCGAGCGCGCGAAAGCCGAGATGGCGCGCTGGCGTGTTGTCCCACCACGTTCGCGCGTTGTCGGAGACGCCGTAGACGACGGTGTGGCCGACCACGGGCGCGGCGAGCGAGGCGACGACGAGGCGCTCGAGGTCGTCGTGGCTGAGAAACGTCGCGAGCATGCGCCGATCCTTCGGCGCGGCGAACGACGAGCCGATCCGCAGGCACGCCGTCTCGATGCCGTAGCGGTCGAAGTAGAAGCGCGACAGCAGCTCGCCGAACGCCTTGCTGAGGCCGTAGTTGCCGTCGGGCCGCATCGGCTCGCGCGGCGAGACGACCTCGTCCTGGCGGTAGAAGCCGGTGACGTGGTTCGAGCTCGCGAACACGATCCGCCGCACGCGCTGGCGGCGCGCCGCCTCGTAGAGGTTGTGGACGCCGACGATGTTCGCCTGCAGGATCGGCTCGAACGGCCCCTCGACCGAGACGCCGCCGAGGTGGACGACGGCGTCGACGCCGGCGAGCAGGTCGAGCACCGCGGCGGCGTCCTCGAGCCTCGCCGCGACGAGCTCCTCGCCGGGCGCGGCGGCGCCGAGGTCGGCGATGTCGGAGACGCGCAGCGTCGCGCACCGGCGCGCGAGGCGCGGCCGCAGCACGCGGCCGAGACCGCCGGCGGCGCCGGTCAGGAGAAGACGCTGGAACGGGGGCGCGGGAAGCGGGGGCGAGGCGGCAGCGGTCACGGGGATTGCAAGATCGGGATTGCGGCCGCTCGTCAGTTGTCGTACAACATCGTAGACCGGCGGTCGATCAAGTCAAGGCCGACCGGTCGGGGTTTTCCGCAGATGACCGCAGCCGCGCTCCAGCGTCGCCCGCCCAAGCTGGCCCACGAGATCGTCGAGTCGCTCGGCGGCAGGATCCGCTCGGGCGGTCTCGCCGCGGGCGACAAGCTGCCGACCGAGGCCGACTTGATGGCGGAGTTCTCGGTCAGCCGCACCGTCGTTCGCGAGGCGATCTCCCGGCTGCAGGCGGCGGGCCTTGTGGAAACGCGGCACGGCGTCGGCACCTTCGTGATCGCGCCGCCCGGCCCGCTCAGCTTTCGCATCGGGCGCGAGCAGCTCGCGACGCTCGAAGACGTGATCGCGATGCTCGAGCTCCGGATCGGCGTCGAGGTCGAGGCGGCCGGGCTCGCGGCGCAGCGACGCACCGCCGGCGATCTCGCTCGGATGCGCGACGCGCTCGACGCCTTCGTCGCAGCGACCGCGGCGAGGCGCAACGCAGTAGGCGCTGACTTCCAGTTCCACCTCGAGATCATGCGGGCGACCGGGAACGGGCACTTCGTCCGGCTGCTCGAGACGCTCGGCACTTCGATGATCCCGCGCGCCCGTCTCGACAAGGAACCGGTCAACGACGAGGCGCGCCAGAACTACCTGCGGCGCGTCCACGCCGAGCACGAGAGCCTGCTCGACGCGATCGTCAACCAGGACCCCGAGGCGGCACGAGCCGCTGCCCGCACGCACCTGGCGAACAGCCGCGAGCGCTGGCGTCGCGCGGCGGCGCCGCCGGCCTAGGCAACCCGCGATCGCGTAGGCCTTTGCAGCGCACGCGTGGTGCTGGTTGTACGATGACTGACCTCTTCCTTCCGGTTTCCTCTGCCATGCACGTCTTCCGACGCCTCCTCCTGGGTCTCGCCGCTGCGCTCGTCACCGGCGCGGCGCTTCCCGCGCACGCCGCGTACCCCGACCATACGGTGACGATCGTCGTGCCGTTCCCGCCCGGCGGGTCGACCGACATGATCGCGCGCACGCTCGCGGCGAAGCTGCAGGAGCGGCTGCACCAGACGTTCATCATCGACAACCGCGCCGGCGCGACCGGAACGATCGGCATGGGCCAGGTCAAGCGCGCCGCGCCCGACGGCTACACGCTGATCGTCTCGTCGCTCGGCCCCTTCGTCATCGCGCCGCACCTCATCAAGAACGTCCCGTACGACATCCACAAGGATGTCGATCTGCTCAGCGTCCTCGTGCAGGCGCCCAACGTCCTCGTCGTGCCGGCGAGCTCGCCCTACAAGAGCGTCGCCGACGTCGTCGCGGCGCTGAAGAAGACGCCGGACAAGCTGACGTTCGCGTCGTCGGGCAACGGCTCGTCGGACCACCTCACCGCCGAGCTTTTCTGGCAGCGCACCGGCACCAAGGGCCTGCACGTGCCGTACAAGGGCGGCGCACCGGCGATGAACGACCTGCTCGGCGGCGTCGTCGACGCGTCGTTCCAGAACATCAACGTGGTCGTCCAGCACGTCGCCGCCGGCAAGCTTCGTGCGCTCGCGGTCACCGGCGACAAGCGCTCGCCGCTGCTGCCGAACGTGCCGACGCTGGCCGAGTCGGGCGTCAAGGGCGCCGACGTCTACTCGTGGCAGGCGATCGCCGGGCCGAAGGGCCTGCCCGCCGACGTCACGAAGACGCTCAGCACCGCGATCGTCGCCGCCATGAACGACCCGCAGGTCAAGCCCAAGCTGCTCGACCTCGGCTTCGAGATCGTCGCCAGCACGCCGGAGCAGTTCGCCGCGATGCAGGCGGCGGAGTTCGCGCGCTGGAAGACGGTGATCGAGACCGGCAAGATCACCGCCGACTGAGGCGATGGCCGCTGCACGCCTTTCGGACGCCGGCGCGAGCCCGGTCGTCCGCGCGTTTCGTGTCGTGCCCGTCGCCGGTCGCGACTCGATGCTGCTCAACCTGAGCGGCGCGCACGCGCCGTTCTTCACCCGCAACGTCGTGATCGTCGAGGACAGCGCCGGGCGCACCGGCGTCGGCGAAGTGCCCGGCGGCGAGAAGATCCGGGGGACGCTCGAGGAGTCGGCAGCGCTCGTCGTCGGGCGTTCGATCGGCGACGTGAAGCGCGTGCTCGCGGACGTTCGCACGCGCTTCGCCGACCGCGACGCCTCCGGCCGCGGCTTGCAGACGTTCGATCTGCGCACGACGATCCACGTCGTCACCGCGATCGAGTCGGCGCTGCTCGACCTGCTCGGCCAGCACCTCGGAGTTCCCGTCGCGGCGCTGCTCGGCGAGGGCCAGCAGCGCGCGGCGGTCGAGATGCTCGGCTATCTCTTCTTCGTCGGCGACCGCCGCCTCACCGGCATGCCGTACGCGAGCGGCGAACGCGAAGACGACGACTGGCTGCGGCTGCGCAACGAGCCGGCGCTGACCCCTGAGGCGATCGTCCGCCTCGCCGAAGCGGCGCACGCGCGCTACGGCTTCCACGACTTCAAGCTGAAGGGCGGCGTCCTCGCCGGCGACGCCGAGTGCGACGCCGTGCGCGCGCTGCACGAGCGCTTCCCGTCGGCGCGCGTCACGCTCGATCCGAACGGCGGCTGGCTGCTCGCCGACGCGGTGCGGCTGCTGCGCGACCTGCGCGGCGTGCTCGCCTACGCCGAGGACCCGTGCGGCGCCGAAGAGGGCTTCTCGGGACGCGAGGTGCTCGCCGAGTTTCGCCGCGCGACCGGCCTGCCGACCGCGACCAACATGGTCGCGACCGACTGGCGCCAGCTCGCGCACGCGCTCGCGCTGCACGCGGTCGACATCCCGCTCGCCGATCCGCACTTCTGGACGATGGCCGGCTCGGTGCGCGTCGCGCAGACGTGCCGCGACTGGGGCCTGACGTGGGGCTCGCACTCGAACAACCACTTCGACGTCTCGCTCGCGATGTTCACCCACGTCGCCGCCGCGGCGCCCGGCCGCGTCACCGCGATCGACACGCACTGGATCTGGCAGGACGGCCAGGCGCTGACGAAGCAGCCGCTCGCGATCGTCGACGGCCATGTGCAGGTGCCGACGGCGCCGGGGCTCGGGGTCGAGCTCGACATGGCTGCGGTCGAGGCGGCGAACGCGCTCTACCGCGAGCACGGCCTCGGCGCTCGCGACGACGCGATCGCGATGCAGCACCTCATCCCCGGCTGGCGCTTCGACCCGAAGCGACCATGCCTCGTGCGATGACCCACGGAGCCTCGAGATGACCGCCCCCTATCGTCCGTTCCCGAATGCGTTCAAGCGGCGCCTCCTCGCCGGCGAGACGCTGATCGGCTGCTGGTGCTCGCTCGCCAATCCGATCACGACCGAGGTGCTCGGCATCGCCGGCTTCGACTGGCTGCTCCTCGACGGCGAGCACTCGCCGAACGACGTCCGCACCTTCATCCCGCAGCTGATGGCGCTCAAGGACAGCGCGAGCGCGCCGATCGTGCGGCCGTCGTGGAACGAGGCGGTCGAGATCAAGCGGCTGCTCGACGCCGGCTTCTACAACTTCCTCGTCCCGTTCGTGCAGACCGCCGACGACGCGCGCCGTGCCGTCGCCGCGACGCGCTACCCGCCCGATGGCGTCCGCGGCGTCTCGGTCTCGCAGCGCAGCAACCGATTCGGCACGGTCGCCGACTACTTCCGCGACGTCAACGCGCAGATCTGCGTGCTGGTGCAGATCGAGAGCCGCGCCGGCCTCGCCGCCGTCGCCGACATCGCCGCGGTCGATGGCGTCGATGGCATCTTCGTCGGCCCGTCGGACCTGGCTGCGGCGTTCGGCCACATCGGCAAGCCCGACCACCCGAGCGTGCAGGAAGCGATCGCCGAGATCTTCGCCAAGGCGAATGCGGCCGGCAAGCCGAGCGGCATCCTCGCGCCGGTCGAGGCCGACGCGCGCCGCTATCTCGCGATGGGGGCGACCTTCGTCGCCGTCGGCAGCGACCTCGGCGTCTTCAGGAACGCAACGCAGCAACTCCGCGATCGCTTCGCGCGTAGCGGTTGAGCCAGCCGAGCATCTCGTCGAGCTCGTTCGACTTGTCGAACACCTTGGCGGCGCCGAGCTGCTGGCACTTGGCGCGGATCTCGGGAGTCGCGTGGTTGCTGAGGACGACGCGCACCGGCGCTTCCTCCATCTCGCCCAGGCCCTTGAGGACGCCGAGGCCGGAGCCGTTCTTCAGGAAGATGTCGACGATGGCGACGTCGCACGCATGGCTGCGGTCGCGCAGCCAGCCGAGCGCGGAGCGCTCGTCCTCGGCGGTGCCGACGACCTCGATCGGCGCGTTCTCGTGCAGCGCGTCGATCAGGTTCTCGCGGATGACCGAGCTGTCCTCCACGATGTAGATCTTGATGTTGTCCATCCCGCGCTCCCGTCGCCGCCGAGCCGAATTGTCCCGGCAAGCTGCAGGCCGACTCATCGGTGGCGGACCGCGGCGGCTGTCGGGCGAGATGCCGCATCGCCGTCGGACAACTCCGACGCGGCTCAGGCGGGCCGCCGGCCTTCGTAGAGGTCGCGGCCGCGTGCGAGCGCGCGGATCTTGGCGTCGGCGATCGAGCGCTTGAGCATCCAGAAGCCGCAGTCGGGGTGGATGTAGCGGACGCGGCCGATGCCGAGCGTCTGCTCGGCACGCTCGATCGCCCGCGCGACCGCGTCGGCCGATTCGACCTCCGTCGCCTTGATGTCGACGACGCCGAGCCCGAAGCCGATTTCGGGCCTGAGGCCCTTGAAGACCGCCAGCTCGTCGGCCGGACGGTGGGCGCACTCGAGGACGACGTGGTCGGCGTGGAGCGCGTTGAGGTACGCGAGCAGCCGGTCCCACGTGCCGTGCTGGACCGACTGGCCGCCGTAGTTGCCGAAGCACAGGTGCACCGCCGGCGTCGTCGGCACCGCGTCGAGGACGCGGTTGATCGCAGACGCGGCCCACTCCCACTCGTCGGGATGGCCCGGCAGGTTCGCCTCGTCGAGCTGGACGACGTCGGCGTCGAGGTGCCGGACCTGCTCGGCGAGGACGTCGGCGATCGCGTGCGCGAGCTCGGGCGTGTTCTTGTAGTGCCGGTCGAGCAGCGTCTTGGCGAGCATGTGCGGGCCGGTGACGGTGAACTTGAACGCATGCGTCGCCAGCGCCTTGGCGCGCTGGCACGCGAGCGGCAGGTCGAGCGTGCCGCTCGTCACCGGGCCGTCGACGACGCCGGGCGGACGCGTGCGAAAGCGCATCCCCGGCAGCGACCGGTACGCGGTCACCTCGTCGAACGTCAGCTCGTGGCGGACGCCGTGCATCGGCCGCACGAAGTACTCGATCATCCCGTTCGTCTCGGGATGGTTGACGTCGAAGCGGTACAGCTCGCCGTCGCAGACGACGTCGACACCGGCCTGCTCCTGCGTCGCGATGACGACGCGCGTCGCGTCGACGAGCGCCTGCTCGGAGGGCGCGGCGACGAGCCACTCCGGAATCGGATACGAGCCGACGACGGTCGTCTGGATGCGCGGGGCGGTCATGGGCCGTTCGCTCGGCTCGGCGGGCGTCCTTCGCGAGGACGTCGATGGCGTCGCCGGGCTCTGGAAGGGCGGCAGGTATTGTAGAAGGACGCTCGTCGCGTCCCGAGCATCGAATGACGACCACCAACCCACCGCTGCGGCCGCCGCTCGCCCGGCTCGGCATCGCGCTCGCGTTCGTCGTTCCGGTGCTGTTCGCGCAGATCGCCGTCTGGGGCCTTCGCCGCCAACTCGGCACCGTGGCGACTGCGGTGCTCTCGATGCTGATCGCGACCGTGCTCGGCTGGGCCGCGTACCGCAGCTACGCGCGGATCTTCGAGCGGCGAGGGCTCGCCGAGTTCGCCGTTCGCGGCGGCGGCCGCGAGCTGTTCGCCGGTGTCGCGCTCGGCGTCGGCGCGTTCTCGGTGTCGATCGCCGTCCTGGCGCTGCTCGGCGCGTACCACGTCGTCGGCGCGGGCGAGCCGCTTGCGGTCGTGCTCGCGCTGCTGTCGGCGATCGCTGCAGGAACGATCGAGGAGATCGTCTTTCGCGGCGTCGTCTTCCGCCTGCTCGAGGAGTGGCGCGGAACGTGGACCGCGCTCGCGATCTCGTCGCTGTTCTTCGGCGGCGTCCACCTCGTCAACCCGCACGCAACGATCCTCGGCGCGATCGGCGTCGTCTTCGAAGGCGGCATCCTGCTCGCCGGCGCGTACGTGCTGACGCGCAGGCTCTGGCTGCCGATCGGCATCCACGCCGGCTGGAACTTCGCCGAGGGCGGCATCTTCGGCGTTCCGACGTCGGGCGCGCCGACGACGGGAATCGTGCGCGGCGAGATCGTCGGGCCCGAGTGGCTCTCGGGTGGCCTCTTCGGGCCGGAGGCGTCGATCGTCGCCGTTGCCGTGTGCGTCGTGCTCGGTACGGTGCTGCTCGTCGGTGCGGTGCGGCGCGGCCGCTTCGTCGCAGCGGGCCGCACGCCGCCAGCGACGGCCGCCGCGTGACCGCGTTGCGCGTCGGCTGACGCGCAGCGCGCCGCCGGCAGCGCCGGCAACCGGCGGCAACGCTTCAGCGCTGCCGCGGCCACTCGGACTTCGGCATCGGTTCGGTGGTGGACAGGTCGGGAACGACCGCGCTGCCGAACCCCGGACAGTCGAGCGAGCCGAGCGCGATGCGGCCGTTCTCGATGCGCAGGCGAACGCGCCGGTTCTCCTCGCAGTAGAGGTCGGGGTGCGCGTCGAGGAAGGCGAGGCTCTCCTCGAACGGCCTGCCGGCGAAGCCGTCGATGAAGTGGTGGCCGTTGCGCTCGACGTCGGCGAGCCCGAGCAGGGCGACGAGCGCGAGGTCCTGCTGGACCGCGAGCCCCGCCTGCGTCGTCAGGTCCTCGCCCGACATGAAGAAGTCGCCCGCCTCGGCTTCCGCGTTCCAGACGCGGCAGCGTGCGAGGTTGACGATCGACTTGTAGAAGCCCTTGCAGTCCTTCGACGAGACGCCGCCGTAGCCGAGCGCGCGCGCCCGCGGGAACGCGTCGAGCTCGCCGTCGGACTCGTCGATGATGACGGGCCGCAGGCGCGCGAGCGGCGCGATGCTGCGCGCGAGCGCGACCTGGCGCTTGATCGGCTGCTCGATGAAGAGCGTCGCCGCGCAGAGCTTGTGCAGCCCGGGCTCGGCCTCGATCGCGGTCCACAGCTCGACCGCCGACTCGACGTCGTCGTACTGCTCGTTGCCGTCGATCGTGACGTGCAGCCCCTCGATGCGATCGAGGACGCTCGCGATCCTGAGCAGCCGGTCGACGTCGGCGCGGACGTCGCCGCCGACCTTGAGCTTGAAGCAGCGCTGGCCGTAGCGCGCGACGACTTCCTCGAGCGTCTCTGGGAGGCCGTCGCCGACGCGCGTCCCGGGCGGCTGGTCGGCGGCCGTGATCGGGTCGACGAGGCCGACGGTGTGGCGTGCCTCGATCGTCGCGACCGGCGACAGGCTCGCGAGAAAGCCGTTGAAGTCGAACGCGCCGAGGTCGGCGATCGCCGGATGCGCGGTCATGCCCGCGAGGTTGCTGCGCATCGCCGTCCAGAAGCTGACCCCGAGCAGGCGGCAGATCGCGTCGAGCACGGCGCGATCGAGCAGCGCGTTGCCGAAGCTCGCGACGAGCGGCGGCAGCTCGGCGCCGCGGCCGGCGCGCAGCTGGTAGCGGTAGTTGTCGGCGAAGAGGTCGAACGCGGTCGACGGCGGCGCCTCGCGGTACGCGTCCGCGGCGATCTCGATCGCCTTGCGCAGCTGGTGCTCGTTGTCGGCGTCGCTCAGCGCCGGGTCCTTGTCGAACCACTTCGCGGCGAGCGTCTCGGCGGCGTAGCCGAAGCCCTCGCGGCCGTCGTCGAGGCGCAGGTGGACGCGAACGAACGCCTGCCGTCCCTCGGTGAGCGTGATGACGCCGAAGCGAAACGGCATGCGCAGGCGAAACGGCTGCTCGAACGCCTCGACGCCGAGCACCTGCACCCTGGGCGTGTACGTCGGGACCGGCGAGCCGTTGGCCATCCGCCGATTCTGCAATCGAAACGGCGCGCGCCGCGCCGCCGGCGATCAAAGGATGCGCGAGAAGCGGTCGCGCGCGAGGTCGCCTTGCAGGTGGCGGTCGAACACCATCGCGACGGCGCGGACGACGTACCAGCCGGACGTCGTCACCCGGATCGCGTCGGCGTCGCGCTCGACGAGCCCGGCGTCGACCAGCGGCTCGAGCGCGGCGAGCTCGGAAGCGAAGCGTGCCGCGACGTCGACGCCGTGGCTGCGCTCGAGCGCGCCGAAGTCGAGCCGGCCCTGGCACATCAGCGCCATGATGACGTCGCGCCGCAGCAGGTCGTCGGCG
>DASSRF010000305.1:0-5541 GCA_035701945.1 Caldimonas sp.
CATTGCCGGTGCTTCGAACCACGAGGACCGACGATGACCGACCGCACGCCACCTCAGCACCCTTCGTCGCCGATCGACCGCTCGCGGCGCGACTTCGTCGCGCTCTCGGTCGCGACCGGCCTCGGCGCCGCCGCGCATCCCGCCGTCGCCGCGCTCGCCGTCAGCGCGCGCGACGTCCAGATCAAGACGGCCGACGGCACCTGCGACGCCGCGTTCTTCCATCCGGCGAGCGGCACGCACGCGGCCGTCCTCGTCTGGCCCGATGCCGCAGGCCTCAGGCCCGCGATGCGCGACATCGGCCGCCGCCTCGCCGGCGAGGGCTACGCGGTGCTCGTGCCGAACCCGTTCTACCGCGTCGGCAAGGCGCCGATGTTCGAGTCGGCGGCGAACATCGACTTCTCCGACGCGGCGACGCGCGCGAAGATCGGACCGCTGATGTCGTCGGTCACCGCGTCGGGGGCCGCCGAGCGCGACGCCGCGGCGTACGTCGCGTTCCTCGATGCGCAGCCGCAGGTCGACCGCGCGCGCAAGGCCGGCGTGCAGGGCTACTGCATGGGCGGCGCGCTGACGTTTCGGACCGCCGCCGCGCTGCCCGAGCGCATCGGCGGCGCGGCTTCGTTCCACGGCGGCGGGCTCGTCACCGACAAGCCCGACAGCCCGCACCGGCTGGTGCCGAAGATGCACGCGCGCGTCTACGTCGGCGTCGCCGCCAACGACGACCAGCGCCAACCCGACGCGAAGGACCGGCTGCGCGAGGCGTTCGCCGCGGCCAAGGTGCCGGCCGAGGTCGAGGTCTATCCGGCGCGCCACGGCTGGTGCGTCCCCGACATGCCGAAGGAAGCGGGCGCGCCGATCTACAGCGCTCCCGACGCCGAGCGCGCGTGGGGCAAGCTGCTCGCGCTCTACCGCACGGCGCTCGGCTGAGCCGGCTCGCCGCGGTCGCCGTCGCGGTCGCTCAGGCTTGCTGCGGCGTCGTCACCCTGCGGTAGGTCGGCTCGCCGCGCAGCCTCGTCGCTTGCTCGTACGCGTGCCCGTACGCGAGCAGCCGCTCCTCGCTCCACGCCGGGCCGACGAACGAGACGCCGATCGGCAGCCCGCTCGCAAGCCCCGCCGGGACGGTGAGGTGCGGATAGCCGGCGACCGCGGCCGGCGTCGAGAAGCTGGCGCCGACGTGGTCGCCGTTCACGGGGTCGATCAGCCACGCCGGGCCGCCGGTCGGCGCGATCAGCGCGTCGAGCCGATTCGCCTTCAGGACGCGGTCGATGCCGTCGTCGCGCGCTCCCTTCCTGCATTCGGCGAGCGCGTCGAGGTACTCCTTGCTGTCGAGGCCGCCGAGCGCTTCGGCCTTCTCGAACAGCTCCTGCCCGAACCATACGAGCTCGCGGTCGTGGTGCGTCCGGTTGAACGCGATCACGTCGGCGAGCGTCTTCACCGGCGCGTTCGGCGCGAACGCGGCGAGGTACTTCGGCAGGTCGGCCTTGAGCTCGTAGAGCAGGATGCGCAGCTCGGCGTCGCTGTAGGCCGGCTGCGGCAGGTCGACCGGATCGACCACCTCGGCGCCGAGCCGCTTCATGACGACGATCGCCTGCTCGATCAGGCCGTCGACCGAATCGTTGCCGGTGAAGAACGCGCGCGCGACGCCGAGCCGCGCGCCGCGCAGCGCGCCGTCGCCGAGCGCGACGGTCGTCGCCGCCGAAGGAGCGCTCGCCGTCGCCGGGTCGGCGCCGTCGCGCCCCGACATCGCCGCATAGAGGAGCGCAGCGTCGGCGACCGTGCGCGTCATCGGCCCCGGCGTGTCCTGCGTGTGCGCGATCGGCACGATGCCGTCGCGGCTCATGCGGCCGACGGTCGGCTTCAGCCCGACGAGGCCGCAGATCGACGCCGGCGAGACGATCGAGCCGTCGGTCTCGGTGCCGACGCCGAGCGGCGCGAGGCCGGCGGCGATCGCCGCCGCCGTCCCCGAGCTCGAGCCGCTCGTGTTGCGGTCGAGCGCATACGGGTTGCGCGTCAGGCCGCCGCGCGCGCTCCAGCCGCTCGTCGATCGCGTCGAGCGGATGTTGGCCCACTCGCTGAGGTTGGTCTTGCCGAGGATCACCGCGCCGCCGTCGCGCAGCAGCTGGACGACGTGCGCGTCGCGCGGCGCGCGGATGCCGTCGAGCGCGAGCGAGCCGGCGCTCGTGCTCATGCGGTCGGCGGTGGCGATGTTGTCCTTGACGAGCACCGGCAGCCCGTGCAGCGGACCGCGCACGCGCCCGGCCTTGCGCTCGCCGTCGAGCGCCCTGGCGATCGCGACCACGTCGGGGTTGACTTCGATCACGCTGTGCAGCCGCGGGCCGGCGCGGTCGATCGCTGCGATCCGCGCCAGGCAGTCGCGGACGAGTCGCTCGGCGCTGAGCGAGCCGTCGCCGAGCGCTGCGGCGAGCGCCGCTGCGCTCGGCTGCGCGTGCGCGACGGACGAAGGCGAGGTGCGGGTGGCGGCCATGGCGGAGCTCCCGAGCGCGAGCAGCGAACACGAGGCGAGGACAGTGCGGCGTTGCATCACGCCGGGGCCTAGCCGATCCGCTCGGCGTCGTAGCCCTCGGCGCGCATCGCGTCGAGGATCGCCTCGACGTGCGCGGCGCCGCGCGTCTGCACGACGACCTCGATCTGGACGCGCTCGACCGAGAGCGACGTGAACGCGCGCTGGTGCTGCACCTCGTCGATGTTGGCGCCGAGGCGGGCGAGCAGCGCCGCGACCTCGGCGAGCGCGCCGGGGACGTCGCGGACGTCGACGCGCAGCCGCGCGAGCCGCCCCGACTTGACCATGCCGCGCTCGATGATCTCGGCGAGGACGAGCGGCTCGATGTTGCCGCCGCAGAGCACCAGCCCGACCTTCCTGCCGGCGAAGCGCGCGCGGTCGTTGAGCAGCGCGGCGAGGCCGACCGCGCCCGCGCCCTCGACGACCGTCTTCTCGATTTCCAGCAGCATCAGGATCGCCTGCTCGATCGCGTCCTCGGAGACGAGGACGACGTCGTCGACGAGCCGCTCGATCACCGGCATCGTCAGCGTGCCGGGCGACTTGACGCCGATGCCGTCGGCGATCGTCGCCTGCCGCGATTCGAGGCGGCCCTGGTGCATCGCGTTCCACGCCGCCGGAAAGCGCTCGGTCTGCACGCCGATGACGCGCAGGCTGGGGCGGATGGCCTTCGCCGCCGTCGCCATGCCGGCGATCAGGCCGCCGCCGCCGATCGCGACGACGAGCGTGTCGATCGCCGGCTGCTGGGCGAGCATCTCGAGCGCGACCGTGCCCTGGCCGGCGATCACGGCGACGTCGTCGTACGGGTGGACGACGGTCGTGCCGCGCTCGGCGGCGAGCTTCAAGCCGAAGACGCGCGCGTCCTCGAAGGTGTCGCCCTGGAGCACGACCTCGGCGCCGAAGCCGCGCGTGTTCTCGACCTTGACGCTCGAGGCGAAGCGCGGCATCACGATCGTCGCCGCGATCCCCATCCGCTCGGCGTGGTACGCGACCGCCTGCGCGTGGTTGCCCGCCGAGACCGCGAGCACGCCGCGCGCGCGCTCGGCCGGCGTCAGCTGCGCCATCTTGTTGAGCGCGCCGCGCTCCTTGAACGACGCCGTGAACTGCAGGTTCTCGAACTTGAGGAAGACCTCGCAGCCGCAGATCTGCGAGAGCGTGCGCGACGCCAGGCACGGCGTGTCGACGACCTCGCCGCGCAGCCGCTCGGCGGCGGCGCGGACGTCGTCGATCGACGGCGCGGACGGCGCGGTGCCCATCTCGCCATTGTCGCCCGCCTCGTCGCGGCGACCGATCGCGCGCAGGGCGCGTGCGCGAACCGGGAGTTTTCCCGATTCGGCGGCTGGGGAACTGCGGCGGCCGAACCCGGTCTGAAGCGAGCCAACAACGTTCGGCAAAAACTCACGACGGTGCCGTTGTGCCTCGGGCGTCGCGGAGATAGATTTTGGGCGCGCACCCCGAGCCATGACGACCGAGTTTCCGACTTCCTTCCTCTGGGGCGCGGCCACGTCGGCCTACCAGATCGAGGGGTCGCCGCTCGCCGACGGCGCCGGGCCGAGCATCTGGCACCGGTTCGTGCGCACCCCCGGGCTGACCAAGGACGGCGACACCGGCGACGTCGCCTGCGACCACTACGCGCGCATGGCGGACGACGTCGCGCTGATGAAGCGGCTCGGCCTGAAGGCGTATCGCTTCAGCGTCGCCTGGGGGCGCGTCCTGCCCGAAGGTCGCGGCGCGGTGAACGAGCGCGGCCTGGCGTTCTACGAGCGGCTCGTCGACACCTTGCTCGAAAACGGCATCGAGCCGATGGCGACGCTCTTCCACTGGGACCTGCCCGCCGCGCTCGACGACCGCGGCGGCTGGCTCAATCCCGACATCGCCGACTGGTTCGCCGACTACGCGAGCGTGCTGTTCCGCCGCCTCGACGACCGCATCCACCTTTGGGCGACGCTCAACGAGCCGTGGGTCGTCAGCGACGGCGGCTATCTCCACGGCGCGCTCGCACCCGGCCACAAGAACCGCTTCGAGGCGCCGATCGCCTCGCACCAGATGCTGCGCTCGCATGCGAAGGCGGTGCAGGCATACCGCGCGCTCGGCCGCCACCAGGTCGGGCTCGTCGTCAACATCGAGCCCAAGTACCCGGCGTCGACCGCGCCGCTCGACCTCGCCGCGACGCGTCGCGCCGAGGCGTACATGAACCGGCAGTACCTCGACCCCGTCTTCCACGGACGCTACCCCGAGGAGATGACGGAGATCTTCGGCGAGGCGTGGCCCGACTGGCCCGAGCAGGACTTCGCGCTGATCCGCCAGCCGATCGACTTCCTCGGCGTCAACTACTACACCCGCAACGTCGTCCGCCACGAAGAGACGTCGTGGCCGCTGAAGGCGGTGCCGGTGCGGCAGACGCAGGCGACCTACACCGAGACCGGCTGGGAGGTCTTCCCGCAAGGCCTCACCGACACGCTCGTCTGGATCCGCAACCGCTACGGCGACATTCCGCAGTACGTCACCGAGAACGGCGCCGCCTTCTACGATCCGCCGGCGGCGCCCTCGGGGCGCGTCGCCGACCCGCTCAGGATCGACTACTACCGGTCGCATCTGCGTGCCGTCCACGCGGCGATCGCGCAAGGCGTCGACGTCCGCGGCTACTTCGCCTGGTCGCTGCTCGACAACCTCGAGTGGTCGCTCGGCTATTCGAAGCGCTTCGGCATCGTCCACGTCAACTTCGAGACGCTCGAGCGGACGCCGAAGGACAGCGCGAAGTTCTATGCCGACGTCGTCGCGTCGCACGGCGCGGTGCTGGCCGGCGACTGACCCGAGACCCGCCGTGGCCATGATCGACCGCACAAGACGCGCGCTGCTGGCCACCGGCGGCGCCGCGGCGCTCGCCCCGCTCGGCGGCTGCGCGCTGAAGGTCCCCGACCCGCTCGTTCCCGACCTGATGCGCAACCGCGCGTACGACTCGAGCGCGGTCGATGCGATGTCGAGCGCGGCCCAGGCCGCCGTTCCGCCGGCGCTCGGTTCGCACC
>DASSRF010000306.1:0-2079 GCA_035701945.1 Caldimonas sp.
GTTCGGCGGCAAGCTGCCGGCGTTCGTCCGCACGCAGGCCGCGCTCGCCGCGCTGCCGTATCTCGGCGACGTCGCCGCGCTCGAGTGGGCGGTCCACGAGGTCTACCACGAGGCCGACGAGGAACGGCTCGACGTCGACGCGCTCGCGCACGTCCCCGCCGACGTGCAGGCGAGGATCCGGCTGCACCTGCAGCTCGCGACGCGCTTCGTCGCGTCGCCGCATCCGGTGCTCGCGATCTGGCGCGCCAACCGCGCCGAAGTCGACGACGACGCGATCGCGCCGGTTTCGCTCGACCAGGGCGGCGTGCGCCTGCTCGTTGCGCGCAGCGACCTCGAGGTCGAGTTCCGCGTCCTCGCGGCCGGCGAGGAGCGCTTCCTGCGTGCCGTCGCGCAGGGCCTGCCGCTCGCCGCGGCAGTGCCCGCGGCGCTCGCGGTCGACGCCGGGTTCGATTTCACGGCGACGCTCGCCCGCCACGTCGCGCTCGGAACGTTTCGCGCGTGGTCGCTCGCCGACGGCGACGTCGCCGCGCCGGGAGCGGCGCGATGACGCGCCGGGTGCTCGTCATCGAGGACGACCCCGACGTCGGCCGCCTGATCACGCTGCAGCTCGCCGAGCTCGGCTGCGAATGCCGGCTCGTCGACGACGGCGTCGCCGGCGTCGCCGAGGCCGAGGCGGGCCGCTACGACCTCGTCATCCTCGACCTCATGCTGCCGCGGCTCGACGGCCTGCAGATCTGCAGACGCCTGCGCGCGGCCGAGGTGCCGAGCGCGATCCTGATGCTGACCGCGAAGTCGTCCGAGCTCGACCGCGTCCTCGGTCTCGAGCTCGGCGCCGACGACTACCTCACGAAGCCGTTCAGCATGCTCGAGCTGGCGGCGCGCGTGAAAGGCACGTTTCGCCGCGCCGAGCAGCTGGCAGCGGCGAAGGCTGCGGCACGAACGCCGGCGTCTTCGCGGATCGAGGTCGCGGGCCTCTCGATCGACGTCGAGCGGCACGAGGCGCGCGTCGCCGGAAAGCCGGTCGAGCTCACCGCGAAGGAGTTCGAGCTGCTCGTCTACTTCGCGCGCAGCCCCGGCCGCGTCTTCACGCGCGCGCAGCTGCTCGACCAGGTCTGGGGCTACAGCCACAGCGGCTACGAGCACACCGTGAACTCGCACATCAACCGGCTGCGCAACAAGATCGAGCGCGACCCGGCCAACCCCGACTTCATCCAGACCGTCTGGGGCGTCGGCTACAAGTTCGCGGAGCGGCGTGCCTGAGATCGACGCCACCGCGATCGGCTGGCTCGTCGCCGGCGCGATCGCGATCGCCGCGGCGACGGCGCTCGCCGTGCACGCGGTGTTCGCGGCGCGCGTGCGCCGGCTGCAGAGCGCCGTCGCGAGCTTCGAGCGCGGCGGCGACGCGCTGCCGCTGCGCCTCGCCGCGGCCGAGGCGACCGGCGGCGATCTCGCGGCGCTCGCCGAATCGATCGAAGCGATGGGCGATCGCCTCGCCGCGCAAGCGGCGGCGCTCGCCAAGAAGGAGCGCGAGCAGCGCGACCTGCTCGCCAACGTCTCGCACGACCTGCGCACGCCGCTCGCCTCGATCCAGGGCTATCTCGAGCTGCTGCTGCTCGGCCACGCGTCGCTCGACAGCGCCGAGGCGCGCAACCACCTCGAGACGGCGGCGCGGCAGAGCGAGCGCCTCGGCCGTCTCGTCGCCGACTTGTTCGAGCTGACGCGGCTCGAGGCGGACGACGCGCGCGCCGAGCGCGAGGAGTTCCCGCTCGCAGAGCTCGCGCACGACGTGACGCAGAAGTTCGCCGCCGACGCCGAGCGCCGCGGCGTGCGCCTCGAGGCGTGCGTCGGCGCCGAAGCGCCGGCGCAGCTGCGCGTGCGCGCCGACATCGGGCTCGTCGAGCGCGTCCTCGACAACCTGGTCGAGAACGCTTTGCGCCACACGCCGGCGGGCGGCTCGGTGACCGTCGCCGCGTCGCCGTGCGAAGGGCGCGCGCGCCTCGTCGTCAGCGACACCGGCGAAGGCATCGCTGCCGCCGACCTGCCGGACATCTTCGACCGCTACTACCGCGCCGAGCGCGT
>DASSRF010000307.1:0-10934 GCA_035701945.1 Caldimonas sp.
GAAGCCATGCAGTTCCGCGACAAGCACAAGGACTTCCTCAAGGCCGGTGCCGTCGTCTTCGGCGTCTCGCGTGACAACATGGCTTCTCACGAGAAGTTCAAGCAGAACCTTGAATTGCCGTTTGAACTCATTGCCGATACAGAAGAAAAGATGTGTCACATGTTCGGCGTAGTCAAGAACAAGATCATGTACGGCAAGAAGGTCAAGGGCATCGAGCGCAGCACGTTCCTCATCGACGCCGGCGGCGTGCTGCGCGCCGAGTGGCGCGGCCTGACGGTCGCCGGCCACGTCGAGGAAGTCCTCAAGGCCGTCAAGGCGCTCAAGAAGGCCGCCTGACGAGCCCACCCGCCGCGGCGCAACGCGCGCCACGCCGCCAGCGCGCCGCGCGAAGCACCCCCCAGGCCTCTGCAGGCCGCCACCGAGGTCCCGATGCCTCTGCCCAAGCCCCCCGCCAAGCGCGCCGACTTCCTGAGCCGGAGCGACTTCGAATCGCCGTCCCCGCACCGCAACGGCAAGCACGGCGGCCGCGGCCGCCAGGCCGCCGACCCGGCGGCGGCGTCGCTGCTCGAGCTCTCCAACGAAGGCACGCTTCCGGCCGCGCCGCCGGTGGCAGCGAAGCCTGCTGCCGCGGCTGCCGTCGCCTCCGCGCGCACGCCGGCGCCGCGCGAGCGTGCGAAGAAGCCGCGCGGCAACGGTCCGACCACGCTCTTCGTCCTCGACACCAACGTGCTGATGCACGACCCGACGTCGCTCTTCCGCTTCGACGAGCACGACATCTACCTGCCGATGATCACGCTCGAGGAGCTCGACAGCCACAAGCGCGGCTTGACCGAGGTCGCGCGCAACGCCCGCCAGGTGAGCCGCGACCTCGACGCGCTCGCCGCCGACCTGCCGCGGCGCGACGGCAGCGGCCGCTCGGAAGGCATCCCGCTCAACGGCACCGGCCACCGCGAGGCGGGCGGCAAGCTCTTCTTCCAGACCGACCTGATCCACGTCAGCCTCCCGCAAGGCTTGCCGCAGGGCAAGGCCGACAACCAGATCCTCGGCGTCGTCAAGGCGCTCGTCGAGCAGAACCCCGGGCGCGACGTCGTGCTGGTGTCGAAGGACATCAACATGCGCATCAAGGCGCGCGCGCTCGGCCTGCCGGCAGAGGACTACTTCAACGACAAGACGCTCGATGACGGCGACCTGCTCTACACCGGAACGCTGCAGCTCCCCGGCGACTTCTGGGACAAGCACGCCAAGACCGTCGAGAGCTGGCAGCAGGGCGGTCTCACCTACTACCGGATCGGCGGCGACATCGTCGAGTCGCTGCTCATCAACGAGTTCGTCTACCTCGAGTCGCCGGGCGCGCCGGCGCTCTACGCCAAGGTGATCGAGATCACCGGCAAGACCGCGGTGCTGCGAACGCTCAAGGACTTCACCCACCAGAAGAACTCGATCTGGGGGATCGTGGCGAGGAACCGCGACCAGAACTTCGCGTTCAACCTGCTGATGGATCCGGAGTGCGACTTCATCACCCTGACCGGCACCGCTGGCTCGGGCAAGACGCTGATGTCGCTCGCCTCGGGCCTCGCGCAGGTGATGGACGATCGGCGCTACACCGAGATCATCGTCACCCGCGTGACGGTTCCGGTCGGCGAGGACATCGGCTTTCTGCCCGGGACCGAGGAAGAGAAGATGGGCCCGTGGATGGGCGCGCTCGACGACAACCTCGAGGTGCTCTCGAAGACCGACAGCGGCGCGGGCGAATGGGGACGCGCCGCGACCAACGACCTCGTGCGCTCGAAGATCAAGATCAAGAGCCTGAACTTCATGCGCGGCCGCACCTTCCTCAACAAGTTCGTCATCATCGACGAGGCGCAGAACCTCACGCCCAAGCAGATGAAGACGCTGATCACCCGCGCCGGCCCGGGGACGAAGATCGTCTGCCTCGGCAACCTGGCGCAGATCGACACGCCGTACCTCACCGAAGGCAGCTCGGGGCTGACGTACGCCGTCGACCGCTTCAAGGGCTGGGCGCACTCGGGGCACGTCACGCTCGCGCGCGGCGAGCGCTCGCGGCTCGCCGACTTCGCGAGCGAAGTCCTCTGACGATCGCGGCCGCGTCGCGCGCCTAGGCGCCCGACTCGACCTGCTCGCGGACCTGCTGCAGCGCCCCAGGATCCTCGATCGTCGTCAGGTCGCCCGGGTCGCGGCCTTCGCAGATCGCCTGGATCGCGCGCCGCAAGAGCTTCCCGGAGCGCGTCTTCGGCAGCAGCGTCACGAAGCGGACGCGCGCCGGCCGCGCGACCGAGCCGAGCTGCGCGTCGACGGTCTTCATGATGTCGCCTTCGAGGCGCAGCCGCGCGTTGGCGTCGGCGAGCGCGCTCGCATCGCGCGGCACGACGAACGCCATCGCGACCTGCCCCTTCATCTGGTCGGCGACGCCGACGACCGCGACCTCGGCGACGCTGGCGTGGCTCGAAATGCTCTCCTCGATCTCGCGCGTGCCGAGGCGATGGCCGGCGACGTTGATGACGTCGTCGGTGCGGCCGAGGATGAACCAGTAGCCGTCGGCGTCGCGGATTCCCCAGTCGAAGGTGTTGTAGAGCTGGCGCCCGGCGATGCTCGTCCAGTACGTCTCGACGAAGCGCCGGTCGTCGCGCCACACGGTCTGCATGAAGCCGGGCGGCGTGGGCCCGGCGATCGCGACGATGCCCTTCCTGCCGGGCTCGACGATGTCGTCGCCGGTCGCCTCGTCGATCAGGCGGATGTCGTAGCCGTACATCGCGACGCCCGGGCTGCCGTAGCGCGTCGGCATCTCCGAGACGCCCTTGGCGACGCTGAGGATCGGCCAGCCGCTCTCGGTCTGCCAGTAGTTGTCGATCACGGGCTTGCCGATGCCTTCGGCGATCCACGTCGCCGTCGGCTCGTCGAGCGGCTCGCCGGCGAGGAAGAGCAGCCGCAGGCTCGACAGGTCGTGCGCGCGCAGGTGGCTCGGGTCCTGCTTCTTCAGCACCCGGATCGCGGTCGGCGCGCTGAACATCGCCGTCACCCGGTACTTCTCGACGAGCTGCCACCAGATCCCGGCGTCGGGACGGATCGGCAGCCCCTCGTAGAGGATCGTCGCCATGCCGGCGATGAGCGGGCCGTAGACGATGTAGCTGTGGCCGACGACCCAGCCGATGTCGCTGGTCGAGAAGTACGTCTCTCCGGCGTTGCCGCAGAAGATGTGCTTCATGCTCGCCGCGAGCGCGACGGCGTAGCCGCCGGTGTCGCGCTGCACGCCCTTCGGCCGTCCGGTCGTCCCGCTCGTGTAGAGCGTGTAGCTCGGATGCGTCGAGTCGACCCAGGCGCACGGCACGACCTCGCGCAGGTGGCGCTCGCGCAGCGCCGCGTAGTCCTCGTCGCGGCCGGGCTCGCGCGCCATCGCCGCGAGGCCGCGGTCGACGAGCAGCACCTTCGGCGGCTTGTGGCGGGCGAGGCGGATCGCGTCGTCGAGCAGCGGCTTGTACGCGATCACCTTGCCGGCGCGGCTGCCGGCGTCGGCGCTGACGACGACCTTCGGCTCGGCGTCGTCGATCCGGTTGGCGAGGCTGACGCTCGCGAAGCCGCCGAAGACGACCGAGTGGATCGCGCCGATCCGCGCGCACGCGAGCATCGCGAACACCGCCTCGGGGACCATCGGCATGTAGATCAGGACGCGGTCGCCGGCGCCGACGCCGAGCGCCAGCAGCACCGCCGCCATCCGCTGCACCTCGGCGTGCAGCTCCGCGAAGCTGTAGACGCGCTCCTGCCCGGTCTCGGTCGAGACGTAGATCAGCGCGCGCTGGTCGGCGCGCCCGGCGAGATGGCGGTCGACCGCGTTGTGGCACAGGTTCGTGGTTCCGCCGACGAACCAGCGGACGAACGGCGGCCGGCTCGCATCGCAGACCGTCGTGAACGGAGCGTTCCAGTCGATCAGCCCCGCCTGCTCGCGCCAGAACGCGTCGCGGTCTTCGAGCGAGCGGCGCTGGAACTCGGCGTAGGCGGCAGCGGCGTCGGTGGTCACGGCGTGTTCTCCTTGCGTTTGGCCGGCAGCGCGACCATCGTCGTCGCGCTCGGCGGCGTGCAGCCCGTCGCGCAGCACTTGCCGGGCTGGCGGTCGCTCGCGATCTTGCGCCCCGGTTGCGCCGCGACGTTGCGCTCGAGCAAGCGCGCGACGAGCTCGGTCTTGTCGCCGACCGGGTAGTTGCGCCAGATCTCGCGGCGCATCGCTTCGGGCGAGCCGCCGCCGTGCAGGCTGATCACCGAGTACCAACCGCCCTGGTACGACGCCGTCAGGTCTTCGACCAGCCGCGCCGCGGCGATCCTGCGTTCGTAGGGCACGTCGGGGTTGGCGCGCAGCACGTCGGCGAGGCGCGCCGCGGTCTCGGGGTTGTGGTCCTCGTCGGGGCCGGGCAGCGCGACGACGAGCCCGCCCGAGACCTCGTGCGCGATCCGGTGCATGTCGTAGATCTGGGTCGCCAGCAGGAGCTTGCCGATGTTCGCGAAGACCGGGTCGGGCATGACGACCCCCGAAGGCTCGTCGACCTGCGCGTAGACGCTCGCCGCGACGCCGCACGCGTAGAAGCCCTCGACGAGCGTGATCAGCTCGACCATCCGCTCGCGCAGGTGCGGCTCGGCTCCGGGGTCGAAGCCGTTCGCCTCGCACATCGTCGCGCCGGCGCCGATCAGGAGGTCGCCGAAGCCGGCGCGCGCCGCGATGCAGGTGTGGCGATGGTGCGTCGCGTAGCTGTACGTGAGGTGCGCCGAGTGCTGCCACTCGCCGGCGAGGAAGACGCGCTCCCAGGGGACGAAGACGCGGTCGAACAGCACCACCGCGGTCGACTGGCCGTAGCTGCCCGAGAAGAGCGCCGCCTTCTCGCCCGGGCGTCCGGCAGGCCGGGCGACCATCGTCACGCCCTCGGCGTCGCACGGCACCGCGCAGCAGACCGCGAACGCGGCGTCGGCCTCGACCATCGCGCGCGACGGCATCACGAGCAGCTCGTGCATGTACGGCGCGCCGGTGACGATCGCCTTGGTTCCCGAGATGACGATCCCCTTGGCGCCGCGCTCGACGACGTGGACGTAGGTGTCGACATTGGCCTGCTCGTGCGGGCGCTTGCTGCGGTCGCCCTTGGCGTCGGTCATCGCGACGCCGACCGCGAGGTCGCTCGCCTGGAAATCGTGCAGCCACGCCGTGAAGCGCTCGCCGTAGCGCGTGCCGCAGTCGGCGTCGACGCGCGCGGTCGCCTGCACGATCGCGGCGAACGCGTCGTGCGCGAGGTAGCGCTGGCCGCAGCCGGTCTCCTGGCAGAGCACGCGGACCGCCTCGAGCTTGTTGAGCAGGTCGCCGCTCGAACGGTCGACGTGCAGCATCCGGTTCACGGTCCTGCCGCTCGACGCCTGCTCGGCGAGCATGATCGGCGCGAGCTCGTCGCGCAGCGCCAGGTCGTAGCTGACGCCGACGGCGTTGACCCCCGGCGCGAGCTGCGGCGAATCGGCGACGCTCTCGATCCGTTCGCCGTCGACGAAGACGCGAGGACGCAGCCGGCGCAGCGACTCGCGGTACTCGGCGGAGCTCATCAGCATCGGTGTCTCCCGGGAATGCGGCGACCGATTGTGCCGACCTCGATCGCGTTGACCCACAATTCGCCATCCGACGGAGGCGGTCGATGGCGATTCTCTGCAACCCCCAGGACAGCACGCTGCTCGTGGTCGACACGCAGACCCGGCTCATGCCGGCGATCCACGAGGGCGAGAACGTCGTGCGCCGCTGCGTCATCCTCGCGACCGCGGCGCGCGAGCTCGGCATCCACGTCATCGGCACCGAGGAGAATCCCGAAGGCCTCGGCCCGCTCGTTCCCGAAGTCGCGGCGCTCTGCGACACGACGCTCACCAAGTACCACTTCTCGGCGCCGCGCGAGGAAGGCTTCCTCCGCCGCCTGCCCGCCGACCGCGACACGCTCGTCGTCGCCGGCTGCGAAGCGCACGTCTGCGTGCTGCAGACCGTCGCCGGGCTGATCGAAGCGGGTCATTCGGTCAAGTGGGTGCTCGATGCGGTCGGCTCGCGACGGCCGCACGACCGCCTCGCGGCGACCGAGCGTGCGCGCAGGCTCGGCGCCGACGTCGTGACCACCGAGATGGTGATCTTCGAGTGGCTCGGGACGAGCCAGCATCCGAAGTTCAAGCGGCTGCTGCAGCTGATCCGCTGAGGGCTCGGAGCCGCTCAGATCTTGACGACGATCCGGCCGCGGACGCGGCCGGCGAGCAGCTCGCCCGCCTTGGCGATCGCTCCTTCGAGCGCGATCTCCTCGGCGACGACGTCGAGCAGCCGCGGATCGACGTCGCTCGCGAGCCGACGCCAGGCCTGCTCGCGCAGCGCGAGCGGCGCCATCACGCTGTCGATTCCCGCCAGCGTCACGCCGCGAAGGATGAACGGCATCACCGTCGACGGCAGGTCGGGCCCCTGCGCGAGACCGCACGCGGCGACGATGCCGCCCCAGCGCGTCTGCGCGAGCGCGTTGGCGAGCGTGTGGCTGCCGACGGCGTCGATCGCCGCCGCCCAGCGCTCCTTCTGCAAGGGCTTGCCGGGCGCGCTCAGCGTCGCGCGATCGACGACGTCGGCAGCGCCGAGCTCGCGCAGGTACCCGGCTTCGTTCGCCTTGCCGGTCGCGGCGACGACGCGGTGCCCCGCCTTCGCGAGCAGCGCGACGGCGATGCTGCCGACGCCGCCGGTCGCTCCGGTGACGAGGACGTCGCCCGCGCCAGGGCGGACGCCGTGCCGCTCGATCGCGAGCACGCCGAGCATCGCGGTGTAGCCGGCGGTGCCGATCGCCATCGCCTGGCGTGTCGTCATCGACGCCGGCAGCGCGACCAGCCACTCGCCTTTCAGGCGCGCGCGCTCGGCGAGGCAGCCCCAGCGCGTCTCGCCGACGCCCCAGCCGTTGTGGACGACGCGGTCGCCGGGCTTCCAGCGCGCGCTCGTCGACTCGACGACCGTCCCCGCGCCGTCGATGCCGGCGACCATCGGCCAGGAGCGGACGATCGGGCTCCTGTCCGTGATCGCGAGCGCGTCCTTGTAGTTGAGCGTCGAGTGCTCGATGCGGACGACGACGTCGCCTTCGGGAAGCGCGGCATCGTCGACGCTCTTCACCGCCGCGCGGAACCCCGCGTCGTCCTTTTCGAGCAGCAAGGCCTTGAACATGCGCGTCTCCTTCGTTCGGATCTTGCGGCGACGATAGCGCAGCGGCCAGCCATCGACGCGCGTGCGGTCGTGGCAGGCGATGTGCGGCCCCGGCGACCTCGCCTTCTTCGACACGCTCAAGCGCTCGTTCGCGCACGTCGGCATCTACATCGCGCGCGGCGGCCGCCGACCGCCGCGGCGGCGCCGAAGGCGATCGAGCCGGCCGCTGCCCTGTCCGCGGCCGGCGGGTCGCCTATTCCCGCCCGCGACGGCGGCGGCGAGGCCGCAGGCACAATCGCGGGAATGGCCGAGAAGATCATCGCCATCGCCGACCAGCGCTACCGCGCGAGCGCACCGGTCGTTCCCGCGAAGCTCGTGGCGCCGACCGGCGCTCTGCACGATCGGCTCGCGCGTCCGCTGCGCGACCTGCGCATCTCGGTCACCGACCGCTGCAACTTCCGCTGCGGCTACTGCATGCCGCGCGAGGTCTTCGACAAGCAGTACGCGTTCCTGCCGCACTCGTCGCTGCTGACGTTCGAGGAGATCGTCCGGGTCGCCCGCCTCTTCGTCGCCCACGGCGTTCGCAAGATCCGCCTGACCGGCGGCGAGCCGCTGCTGCGCCGCGACGTCGAGGGCCTCGTCGCGATGCTCGCCGAGCTGACGTGCGCCGACGGCTCGCCGCTCGAGCTGACGCTGACGACCAACGGCTCGCTCCTCGAGCGCAAGGCAGCGGCGCTGAAGTCGGCCGGACTGAAACGCGTGACGGTGAGCCTCGACGCGATCGACGACGCCATCTTCAGGCGCATGAACGACGCCGACTTCCCGGTCGCCGAGGTGCTGCGCGGGATCGACGCCGCCGAGCGCGCCGGTCTCGGCCCGATCAAGGTCAACATGGTCGTCAAGCGCGGCACCAACGACGAGCAGATCGTGCCGATGGCGCGCCACTTCCGCGGCCGCGATCTGGCGCTGCGCTTCATCGAGTACATGGACGTCGGCGCGACCAACGGCTGGAAGATGGACGAGGTGCTGCCGTCGAGCGAGGTCATCCGCAGGATCGGCGAGGTCTTCGCGGTCGCGCCGTTGCCGCCTTCTGCGCCGGGCGAGACGGCCGAGCGCTGGCACTACGTCGACGGCGTCGCAGGCGAGATCGGCACGATCTCGAGCGTCACGCACGCGTTCTGCAGCGACTGCAACCGCGCGCGACTGTCGACCGAAGGCAAGCTCTTCCTGTGCCTGTTCGCGAGCCGCGGCCACGCCCTGCGCGCCCTCGTCCGCGGCGGCGCGAGCGACGCCGAGATCGCCGCGGCGATCGGCCTCGTCTGGGAGCAACGCGGCGACCGCTACTCCGAGCTGCGCGGGCGCGGCGACGCCGGCGGCAGCGGCGAGCGGCGCGTCGAGATGCACTACATCGGCGGGTGAACTCGGCGCCGCAGATCCGCCCGCTCGGCGCCGCCGACCTCGCCGACTACAAGCGGCTGCGCGACGACATGCTCGCGCTGCACCCCGAGGCGTTCACGTCCGACGCCGAGAGCGAGGCGGCGAAGGACGCTGCCGACTACCTGCCGCGCCTCGGCCTCGACCGCGTCGACGGCGGCCAGTTCGTGCTCGGCGCGTGGCGCGGCCGGCGGCTCGTCGGCGCGATCGGCTGCGAGCGCGAGGCGCGGGTCAAGGTCCGCCACATCGGCCACGTCATCGGCATGATGGTCCGGCCCGAGTCGCGCGGGCGGGGGATCGGCGCGATGCTGCTCGAGGCATGCATCGCCGAGGCGCGCGAGGCCGGGCTCGAGATGCTGACGCTCACGGTCACCGCCGAGAACGAACCTGCGGTCCGGCTCTACGAGCGGCATCGGTTCGTCGCCTACGGGACGCTCCAGCGCGCGCTCAAGATCGGCAGCCGCTACCACGACAAGCTGCACATGGCGCTGACGCTCTAGGATGCGACTCCGTCATCCTGAGCGAAGCGAAGGATCTCACCGCCGACGTTCAGGATGACAAGACAGCGATGGCTAGATGACCGCGCGCCGCTGCGCGAGCCGCTTCCACGACTCGACGACGCTGTCCGGGTTGAGCGAGATCGAGACGATCCCCTCGTCGGCGAGCCAGTCGGCGAAGTCGGGATGGTCGCTCGGCCCCTGGCCGCAGATGCCGATGTACTTGCCGGTCGCGCGGCACGCCGCGATCGCGCGCGAGATCATCGCCTTGACGGCGGGGTCGCGCTCGTCGAAGTCGCGCGCGAGCAGCTCGAGGCCGGAGTCGCGGTCGAGCCCGAGCGTCAGCTGCGTCAGGTCGTTCGAGCCGATCGACATGCCGTCGAAGTGCTCGAGGAACGCCTCGGCGAGGACGGCGTTGCTCGGCACCTCGCACATCATGATGACGCGCAAGCCGTCGTTGCCGCCAGCCGAGCCGCGCTTCAGGCCGTGCTCTGCGAGCATCGCGACGACGCGCTCGGCCTGGCCGAGCGTGCGCACGAAGGGCACCATGACCTCGACGTTCGTGAGCCCCATGTCGCGGCGCACCCGCACCAGCGCCTCGCACTCCATCGCGAACGCCTCGCCGAACGACTCGCTGACGTAGCGCGACGCGCCGCGAAAGCCGAGCATCGGGTTCTCTTCCTCGGGCTCGTAGCGCGAGCCGCCGATCAGCTTCTTGTACTCGTTGCTCTTGAAGTCCGACAGGCGCACGATGACCGGCTTCGGCCAGAACGCCGCCGCGATCGTCGCGATCCCCTCGGCGAGCTTGTCGACGTAGAACGCGCGCGGCGACGCGTGGCCGCGGGCGACGCTCTCGACCGCCTTCTTGAGGTCGCCGTCGACGTTCGGATAGTCGAGGATCGCGCGCGGATGCACGCCGATGTTGTTGTTGATGATGAACTCGAGCCGGGCGAGGCCGACTCCCGAGTTCGGCATCTGCGCGAAGTCGAACGCCATCTGCGGGTTGCCGACGTTCATCATGATCTTGACCGGCGAGTACGGCAGCTCGCCGCGCTCGACCTCGGTGATCTCGGTCTCGAGCAGGCCGTCGTAGACGTAGCCGGTGTCGCCTTCCGAGCACGCGACGGTGACGAGCGCGCCGTCCTTGAGCGCGGTCGTCGCGGTGCCGCAGCCGACGACCGCGGGGATGCCGAGCTCGCGCGCGATGATCGCGGCGTGGCAGGTGCGGCCGCCGCGGTTGGTGACGATCGCCGCGGCCTTCTTCATGATCGGCTCCCAATCGGGATCGGTCATGTCGGCGACCAGCACATCGCCCTGCTTGAATTCGCTCATCCTGTCGAGCGAACGGATCACGCGCGCGGTGCCCGCGCCGATTTTCTGGCCGATCGAGCGGCCATGGGCCAGCACCTTGCCTTTCTCGCGCATGTGGAAGCGTTCGAGTTGGGTGACCTTGGCACGCGACTTCACGGTCTCGGGGCGGGCCTGCACGATGTACAGCTTGCCGGTGCCGCCATCCTTCGCCCACTCGATGTCCATCGGGCGCTGGTAGTGGTCTTCGATGATCAACGCCTGCTTGGCCAGCCCTTCAACCTCGGCGTCGGTCAGGCAGAACCTGCGGCGCAGGTCGGCCGGGGTGGCCTCGACCTTCACGCGTTCGCCGGGCTGGCTGGAATACACCATCCGCTGCTGTTTGGAGCCAAGGTTGCGGCGCAGCACCGCGTGCTTGCCGGCCTTGAGCGTCGGCTTGAACACATAGAACTCGTCGGGATTGACAGCGCCCTGCACGACCATTTCGCCCAGGCCGTAGCTCGCGG
>DASSRF010000308.1:0-5087 GCA_035701945.1 Caldimonas sp.
TACGCGGCGGCCTTGGCGGCGCTGCCGAGCTCGACCCAGTACTGGATCCAGACGCAGCTCGCTTCGAGCGAGGTCAGGTCCTTCGTGCGTTGCGTCCCCCAGCAGTTGAGCGTGCCCATGCGCTCGAGCTTGAGCTCGCGCGAGGTCGAGAACGGGACGAAGACGTTCTCGGCTTCGGCGTACTTGCCGAAATAGAGGTCGTAGAAGTGCGGCACCGGCCGCCACGGCGCCATCACGCCGACGACGCGGAAGTCGGCGCCGCCCATGCGGACCGTGCGGCCGACCGCGTCGGCGCCGCCGAAGAGCCGCCGGCCGAGCGATTGCGAGATCACGGCGACGCGCGCGCGCGACTCGTCGTCGGCCGCGCTCCAGCCGCCCCCCGACGCGAACGGCGTCGCGAACATCGCGAAGAAGTCGGCCGACGTGAAGCGCGCCTCGGTGCGAAACGGCTGCTGCGCGCGCTGCTCGGGCTCGATCGCGACGAAGCCGCCGGTCATCAGCGCCTGGCGGTCGGCGCGCTTGTCGCGCAGCAGCGCCTCGGCGTCGAAGCGCGTCAGCTGGTCCTGCGGTTCCTCGCCGGGAACGTAGTCGAGCAGCTCCTGCGGATCGAGATGGACGATGTAGATGTTCTGGCTGCGCCCCGGCAGCGGGTCGGCGGCGAGGATCGTGTAGACCGTGAGCGTCGTCATCGCGGCGCCGATGCCGAGCGCGATCGCGAGCACCATCAGGAGCGTCAGCACCTTGTTGCGGCGAAAGCTCCTGAACGCGAGGTCGAGTTCGTAGCCGAGCATGATCGGTTCCCTTCGTGAATCAGCGCAGCAGCGCGTTGACGCCCGCCAGGTCGGCCTCGCTCACCTGGCCGGCCGATGCCTTCAGCTGCAGCTCGCTGACGACGAGGCGATGCCGCGCGACCGAGTACGTCGCCTGCGCCGAGCTGAGCGTCTGGATCGCGAGCAGCAGGTCGGTCATCGTGTGCGTGCCGAGCTGCTGGCCGACGCGCGTCGACGCCAGCGCCCTGGCGGCGGCGTCGACCGCGATCCGGCTCGCCTCGATCTGGCCGATCGCGGCGAGGACGTCGCTGTGGTGGTCGAGCGCCTCGCGCGCGACGCGACGACGCACCGACTCGAGGTCGGCGTCGGCGACGTCGCGCTGCGCGATCGCCTGGCGCACTGACGACTGCGTCAGCCCGCCGGTGAACAGCGGGATGCGCAGCAGCACGCCGACCGTCGTCACGGTGCGGCCGTCCCGCCCGCTGATCTCGCTTCCTGGCCACGACGCCGGCCGGCCGACGTCGAGCGTCGCGTTGACGGTCGGCAGATGGCCGGCGCGCGCCGCCTCGATCAGGTGGCCGGCGCTCTGCACCGTGCGCTGCTGTGCCTGGATCAGCGGGTTGCCCGCGAGCGCCGCGCTCACCCACGCCTCCGCCTCCTCGGGAACAGGACGGACGAGCGGCGCGTCGTCGCGGAGCGCCCGCAGCCGCTCGGCACGGACGCCGGTGATCTCGGCGAGCGCCTCGATCGCGTCGCCGACTGCCTTTCTCGCCGCGATCGTCGCCGTCCGCGCCGAGGCGTGGTAGGCGCGTGCCTGGTCGACGTCGACCTTCGCGACGAGCCCCTGGCGGTAGCGCTCTTCCGACTGCGTCACCTGCTGCAGGTAGGCGGCCTCGTTGGCCTCGGTCGTCGCCAGCAGGTCGCGCGCGACGAGGACGTCGAAGTACGCCTGCGCGACGCGGACGACGAGCGTCTGCTCGGCGGAGCGGTAGGCGGCCTGCTCGGCGCTCTCGCGCGACTTCGCCGCTTCGAGACGGGCGAACTGGCCGACGTCGACGAGGACCTGGCTGACGCTCGCGCTGACGTCGCGGCTGCGGACGTTGACGCTGTCGAGCGTGCCGTTGACGCTCGTGTCGGGGCCGTGCGTCTGCGCGAGGCCGACGCCGGCGGCGGCCTGCGGCAGCAGCGGCGCACGCGCCTGGACGACGACTTCGCCGACGCCCCTCAGGTTCGCTTCGGCCGCGCGCAGCACCGGGTCGCCGGCGCGCGCGAGCCGGTACGCGTCGAGCAGGTCCTGCACCTGCGCCGCGGCGGCGAGCGGCAGCGCGAGCAACGCGACGAGCGCCGCGAGCGAACGGAGCTGGCGCGCCATCGAGAATCGCCTCAGGCGGGCACGGCGACGCTCGTCGCGTTGCGCGGCGAGACGTCGAGGACACGGCCGTCGATGACATGGACGTTGCGCTGCGCGCGCGCCGCGAGCTGCGGGTCGTGCGTCACCATGACGATCGTCGCGCCGTCGCGGTGCAGCGTCTCGAGCAGCTCCATCACGCTTCGCGCCATCTGGGTGTCGAGGTTGCCGGTCGGCTCGTCGGCGAGGAGCAGGCGCGGGCCGCCGGCGAGCGCGCGCGCGATCGCGACGCGCTGCTGCTGGCCGCCCGAGAGCTCCGCGGGGTGGTGGCGAGCGCGCGCGCCGAGGCCGACGCGCTCGAGCGCTTCGCGAACGCGCCGTTGCCGCTCGGCCGCCCGCATGCCGCGGTAGCGCAGCGGCACCTCGACGTTGTCGGCGACGTCCAGATCCGGGATCAGGTTGAACGCCTGGAAGATGAAGCCGATCTTCTCGTTGCGGATCCGCGAGCGCGCATCGTCGCCGAGGGCCGCCGCCTCGATGCCGTCGATCGTGTAGCTGCCGCCGGTGAACGCCTCGAGCAGGCCGGCGATCGTCAGGAACGTCGTCTTGCCCGAGCCCGAAGGTCCGGTGACGGCGACGAACTCGCCTTCGTCGACTTCGATGTTGAAGTCGCGCAGCGCGTACGTCTCGACCAGCTCGGTGCGGTAGACCTTCGACAGTCCGGTCATCTTCAGCATGGCAAATGAACTCTGGTTGGATGAAAAGGCATCAACGGCTGATGGCGACGCGTCCCGCTCCGCCGAACGCGTCGGCACCGGAAACGACGATGCGGTCGCCTTCGTTCAGGCCCGAGAGCACCTCGACGTGCGACGTGCTGCTCGTGCCGAGGCGGACCGGGACCTTCTCGGCGAAGCCGTCGCCGACGCGGTACGCGTATGCGCCGCCCGACTCCTCGACGAACGGGCCGCGGCGGACCAGGAGGACGTTGTCGCGGCGATCCATCAGCACGCGCACGGTGAGGCGCTGGTTCTGGCGCAGCTCCTTGGGCGTCTCGTCGACGAAGCGCAGCCGCGCCGCGACGAGGCCCTGCACGACCTCGGGCGAGATCGCGCTCACCGCCGCCTTCCAGGTGCGGCCGTTGCCGCCGATCTCGCCGGGCATGCCGATCGCGAGCTCGCGCGCGAAGCTCTCCGGGACCTGCATCTGCACCTCGAGCGCGCGCAGGTCGACGACGGTGAGCAGCTGCGCGTCGGCGGCGACGTTGGCGCGCTCGGCGACGAAGACCTGGCCGACCTGGCCGTCGATCGGCGAGCGAACGCTGAGCGCGGCGACCTGCCGCTCGAGGTCGGCGACGACGAGGAGCTGGCGCTGGTGCGCGAGCTTCTTCGCCTCGACGTCGAAGCGCAGGCTCTCGTCGCTGAGGCCGAGCGCCGATTGCGCGGTGCTGCTCGCGATCCGCGCCTTGGCGAGCGTGTCGCGCGCGCGGTCGACCTGCATCCCCGAGACCGCCCCGGCGTCGAACGCGCGCTGCTGGCGCGCGAGATCGTTCTCGGCGGTGACGAGGTCGATGCGCGCGTTCTCGGCGGTCGTCTGCAGCGCGCCGCGGCGCTGGCGGGCGTCGACCTCGGCGCGCAGCGCGTCGCTGCGCATCGCGTCCGCCGCCGATCGCTCCTGCGCGAGCCGGCTCGTCAGCTCGGGGCTCGCGATCGTCGCCAGCACCTGGTCCTTGCGAACGACGTCGCCGGCGTGCACGTGCAGCTCGGCGGTTCCCGCGTGCGGCGCGACGACCGTCGGTGCGAACGCGGCGACGACGCGGCCTTCGCCGGCGACGTCGCGAACGAACGGCCCGCGCTCGACGGTGGCGATGACGAGCCTGGTCGCGCTCACCGACCGCTCGTTGGCGAGCATGCGCTCGAGCGTCGGCTCGGCGAAGGCGAGCACGACGACCGCTGCGACGACCGCGAGCACGAGCGGCAGGCGGCGACGCCAGCCGCGCGGCGCGGCGGCGATCGGTCGGTCCTGGGCGGAGGTGTCGGGGATCATGGCTCGCTCGCGAGCGGCCAGGGTCGCAAGCGCCGTGCCGCCTCGACCGCAGGGCAAATGCCTTGGCTGACAAGCACTTGGCAGATCGGATCGAGCGCGTCGCGGGTCCGCGGACAGTCCGCGGACAACGTGCGGACAGCAGGGGGTCGGACCGGGCGCGAAGCGAGGCGGCGGTTTGCGCCGATACTGCGCACCCGTCCTCGCCAGCAAGGCATCCCGTGTTCATTCGCGGCCTCGGCACCGCCACGCCACCGAACCGTTTCACGAAGGCCGAATGCCTCGCCGCATTCGAGCGCTCCGACTGGTTCGCGCGGCTCGACACCCGCTCGCACCTGATCGCGCGCACGGTCCTGCAGCGCGACAACGGCATCGAGGCGCGCCATCTCGCGCTCGCGTCGCTCGACGAGGTGTTCGCGATCGATCCCGACACGCTCGACCGGCGCTTCCTCGCCAACGCGCCGGTGCTCGCGTCCGCGGCCGCGGAGCGCGCGCTCGCCGCCGCAGGGCTCGCGCCGAGCGACATCGGCGCGGTCGTCGTCAGCACGTGCACCGGCTACCTCTGCCCGGGCCTCTCGGGCTATGTCGCCGAGCGCGTCGGGCTCGGCCCGGCGGTGCAGGCGTTCGACCTCGTCGGCCAGGGCTGCGCTGCGGCGCTGCCGAACCTGCAGCTCGGCCGTTCGCTCGTCGACTCGGGAGCTGCCGAGCACGTGCTCTCGATCTGCGTCGAGGTGAGCAGCGCGGCGATGTACCTCGACGACGATCCGGGCGTGCTGATCAGCGCCTGCCTGTTCGGCGACGGCGCCGGCGCCGCCGTGCTGTCGCGCCGCCCGCGCGACGGCGCCCGGCGCATCGAATGGAAGGACAGCGCGTCCTTCATCGATCCCTCCCAGCGGCGCGCGCTGATGTTCGAGCAGCGCGAGGGCCTG
>DASSRF010000309.1:0-2360 GCA_035701945.1 Caldimonas sp.
GCACGGCCCGCGCCGCCCTACACTGCGGCGATGGCCCGTCCGCTCGATCCGAAGCGCCTCGACGTCGCCGCGTTCGCTGCGCTGGGCGGCGAGCTCGCGGGCGAGGTCGCTGCCACGGCGATGCCGCGCCTGGCGTCGGCGACGCTGCCGCCGGATGACGGCTCGCCGAGGCCCGACGTGCAGTGGCGTGCGACCGGCGCGCGCCTGCCGCTCGCCGGTGCCGGCGTGCAGCCGTCGCTGCTCGTCACCGCGGCGACCGACGTCACCCTCGAGTGCCAGCGCTGCCTGCAACCGATGCGCGTCGCGTTGCGCGCCGAGCGCCGGATCTTCTTCGTCGAGGGCGAGGACGCCGCTGCCGCGCTCGACGCCGACTGCGAAGACGACGTCCTCGCGCTTGCGCCCGCGCTCGACCTGCCCGAGCTCGTCGAGGACGAGCTGCTCCTCGCGTTGCCGCTGGTGCCGCGCCACGACGTCTGCCCGCAGCCGTTGCCGCGCGCGTTTCGCGACGAGGCCGAGGCGGCCGAGGAGCATCCGTTCGCCGCGCTCGCGGTGTTGAAGCAGGGCTCGCGACCCAACTGACGCGGGGCGTCGGGGTGGCCGCCGCTGCTATAATGTCGGGCTTTTCCGCGACGCCGCCCCGCCAGGGGCGATCTGCCGTCGCGACGCCCGCCGTGCGGGCTCCAGGAGAACCTCATGGCCGTCCAGCAGAACAAGAAGTCGCCTTCGAAGCGCGGCATGCACCGCGCGCACTACTCGCTCGAGAAGCCCGGCACCGCGATCGAGCCGACGACCGGCGAGACGCACCTGCGTCACCACATCAGCCCGACCGGTTTCTACCGCGGCCGCAAGGTGCTGAAGACGAAGGTCGAAGCCTGACGCGAGGCGGTCGAGCGGTCCGCGTGGGCCCTCCGGAGGGGTTGGTAGCGAGCGCCGGCGCGAGCACCGCGAGGGTGCTGGCGTGAGCGCTCCGATCCGGCTCGCCGTCGACCTCATGGGCGGCGACCATGGTCCGGCGGTGACGCTGCCGGCGTGCCGCGCGTTTCTGGCGTCTCACCCCGACGCCGAGCTCGTCGTCGTCGGCCGTCCGGAGGCGATCGCGCAGGCCGCAGGCTGGCAGCGCTGCACGGGCATCGCAGCGAGCGAGGTCGTCGAGATGCACGACTCGCTCGAGACCGCGCTCAGGAAGAAGAAGGACTCGTCGCTGCGCGTCGCCGTCAACCAGGTCAAGCCGCACGGCGGCCGGCCGTCGCTCGCGCAGGCGTGCGTGTCGGCCGGCAACACGGGCGCGCTGATGGCGGTCTCGCGCTACGTCCTGAAGACGACCGACGGCATCGACCGGCCGGCGATCGCGACGCTGCTGCCGAACGAGCACGACGGCTTCACGACCGTGCTCGACCTCGGCGCCAACGTCGACTGCAGCGCCGAGCACCTGCTGCAGTTCGCCGTCATGGGCAGCGCGCTCGTCACCGCGGTGCTCGGGACCGAAGACCCGACCGTGGGGCTCCTCAACATCGGCGAGGAAGCGATCAAGGGCAGCGAGGCGATCAAGGCCGCCGGCGAGCTGCTGCGCGAGGCCGCCGCCGCCGGCATCGTCAACTTCCACGGCAACGTCGAGGCCAACGACATCTTCAAGGGAACGACCGACCTCGTCGTCTGCGACGGATTCGTCGGCAACGTCATGCTGAAGACCGCAGAGGGGCTTGCGTCGATGCTGACGACGTTCATCAAGCAGGAGTTCAAGCGCAACGCACTGACCAGGGTCGCGGCGCTCGCCGCGCTGCCGGTGCTCAACCGCTTCAAGAGCCGCGTCGATCCGCGCCGCTACAACGGCGCCGCGCTGCTCGGCCTGCGCGGGCTCGTCTTCAAGAGCCACGGCTCGGCCGACGCGTTCGCGTTCGAGCATGCGCTCGCGAGCGCCCACGACGCGGCGAAGAACGGGCTCCTCGACCGTGTCCAGCGGCGGATCGAGGCGACGCTCGCCGCGATCCCCGCGGCGAGCCATCCGAGCGAGGCGGCGGCGTTCGACGACTCGACCGCGTTCGGCGGCGTGCAGTCGGCATGAGCACTGCTTCGCCTCAGCGCTTCTCGCGCATCCGCGGCACCGGCAGCTACCTGCCGCCGGATCGCATCACGAACGCCGACTTCGCGGCGCGGCTCGCGAAGGACGGCATCGAGACCTCCGACGAGTGGATCGTCGAGCGCACCGGCATCCGCTCGCGCCACTTCGCCGCGCCCGACGTCACGAGCAGCGATCTCGCGCTCGTCGCTTCGCGGCGCGCGCTCGAGGCGGCCGACTGCGATCCACAGGCGATCGACCTCATCGTCTTCGCGACGTCGACGCCCGACATGGTGTTCCCGTC